>JANOWX010000616.1:0-7490 GCA_031418175.1 Acidobacteriota bacterium
AACAAGCTGTTCTTTTTCACCGACTATCAGGGCACGGCCCAACGCACGGGCGGCGCCGGCACGGCCACCGTGGCCCCGGCGGCCTGGCGCACGGGCGATCTGTCGAGCCTGACGGCCATCGTGCGCGACCCGACCAAATGCACCGACCCGCGCACCGTCAGCACCTGCGAGCCGTTCGCGGGCAATCGCATTCCCACCAACCGCATCAGCAATCCGGCGGCGCGCGCGTTGTTTGCCGACACCTCGCTCTATCCGTTGCCGGTGCGCACGGCGGCGGGCACGGGCGGCCTGGGGCTGATTGATGTCACGACGGCCGCCAAGCTGGACGGCCATCAATTCGACGCCAAATTCGATTGGCGCATCACCGAGAACGACAGCTTCACCGGGCGGTACTCGTTCGCCAATATCGAGTTCGCCGACGTGAAAGGCTCGCTGCCGACCAACATCACCGGCAAGAGCTTCAGCCGTCCGCAAAACATCATGCTGAATTGGACGCGCACCATCAGCCCGACCGTCATCAACGAAGCCCGCATTGGCCTGAACCGCGCGCTCTTCATCACCGATTTCAACGACTGGGCCAAGATCGGCAACGCCAACGCCAAGCTGGGCATCCCCGGCACGCAGGCCATCGCCGGGCTGAGCCAGATCACCATGGGCAACGGCCTTTCTATCGGCGCGCTGGCCGTCAACGAAGACAACGTCACCAACACCTTCCATTACGGCGACAACTTGACGATCCTGCGGGGCCGCCACACGCTGAAAATGGGCGGCCAGTTGCAGCGTTATCAACAGAACCGTTATTACCCCGGCAACAACGGCCTGCTCGGCAACTACACCTACAGCGGCATTTTCACCGGCGTGGCCTTCGGCGATTTCCTGCTCGATCAATTGCAAAGCAAGAGCATCGGCAGCCAATCCGGCACCTGGGGCCATCGCCAGAACCGCCTGGGTTTTTTCTTCCAGGATGATTTCAAGCTGCGCAACAACCTGACGGTCAATCTGGGCATGCGCTGGGAATACACCTCGCCCGTCATCGAGGTGAAAGACCGGCAATCGAACTTCGACCTGAAGACCGGCAAACAGCTTTTCGCCGGTAAGGATGGCAACAGCCGCGCGCTGTATGAGCCGTATTACCGGGGCTTCGAGCCGCGCCTGGGCATCGCCTGGACGCCTGAGCGGTTCAACAACAAACTGGTCGTGCGCGCCGGTTACGGCATCACGCAATTCATGGAAGGCACCGGCTCGAACCTGCGCCTGCCGTTGAATCCGCCGTTCTTTGTCGAATCGAATGTGAACTTCACCAACCAGACCGGCCCCGGCACGATCACCAGAGGCTTCACCGACGTGGTCGGGCTGACGGCGATTCAGGGCCTGATCCGCATCTGGAATCCGAAGCTGCGCCCGCAATTCACCCAGCAATGGAACCTGACGCTGGAATATCAACTCGCCAACAACCTGTCGCTCTCGGCGGGTTACGTCGGCCACGACGCGACGCATCTGGTTGCGCCGACCGATGACAATCAGGCGCGGCCCGACCCCGGGCCGGTCGCTACCTGGCGGCCGCTTGTGCAACGCCGCCCCTTCGGCGCGGTGCTGCCGCTGGTCGGCGGCACACAAAGCACCGATTCGTGGTCGGTCAGCAACTATCACGCCCTGCAAGTCAGCCTGCGGCAACGGCAGGCCAAAGGCCTCGATTACCTGCTCTCGTACACGCTGAGCAAAACGCTGACCGACAATCGCGGCTTTTACGGCAGCGGCGGCGTCGCGGCGCAATTCGCGTATGCTTACAACAACTACAACCGGCGCGCTGATTACGGCCCGGCGTTTTTCGACGCGCTGCACAACTTCTCTTGGTCGGGGTCCTATGAATTGCCCTTCGGCAAAGGCCGCAGCTTTGCCAGCGATTTGCCGGGCGCAGCCAATGCCGTGCTGGGCGGCTGGAACCTGAACAGCATCGTCAGCGCGCACACCGGCTTCCCGATCACCGTGATCTCGAATGATTTCTCGGAACAGGCCATCAGCCGCAGCGTCGCCGGCCAAGGCCGTCCGTTGCTGGTCGGCAATCCCAAACCGTCCAACCAGACGATTGACAACTGGCTGGATGCGAACGCCTTCAGAAATGCCGACCGCGGCCAACTGGGCAATGCCGGCGTCGGCATTGCGCGCGCGCCCGGCTACATCAACTGGGATTTCGGCGTGGGCAAGAAGTTCAACCTGACGGAAGCGCGCTACTTCGACTTCCGCGCGGAGTTCTTCAATTTCAGCAACCATCCCAGCTTCGCGCCGCCGGCCCGCGGCTTGGCCGATCTGAACACCTTCGGCAAGATCACCGGCACGATCAGCAATTCGCGGCGGGTGGAATTCGCGTTGAAGTTCCACTTCTAAGCGCAGGCTGAACGTGGGAATACACAAAGAGGGAGCTTGCCGAAAGCTCCCTCTTTGTGTATTCATCAAGTCACGGAGGCAAGCAATGGACTATCACATTCTGGTTGAAAAGCAGCCTAACAATGGTTTCGTCGCCACGGCGCTCGGCTGGCTCGATTGCACAGGGGCGGGTGAGACGAAAGATGAAGCGGTCAACAACGTGCAGGCTGCCGTGGCCGCTCGTTTGGCACACGGCGAAGTCATGCGTGTACAGGTTGCGGAGCCGCCGCTGGCGCAGCCAGCCGATCCGTGGGAGGCCATGATCGGCAGTTGCTTGAATGACCCAACTTGGGATGAGTTCCAAGCTGAACTACGGCGCATACGCGAAGAGGCGAACCGTGCCTAATCCGCTGTGGGTGCTCGACACCGATCATCTCAGCTTGCTGCAACGCGCCCACGTTCAGATTGTTGCCCGTTTGCGGCAAGTGCCGCTTCAGCAAAGAACGACGACGGTCGTCAATGCTAAAGAGCAGTTACGCGGACGATTCGCTGAACTGTCCAGGGCGAAAAAGATTGCGGAGTTGATCATCGCTTATCGCCAATTCCAACAAACGCTGAGTGAAATGATGCCGCTGCAACTGCTCCCCTTTGATGATGCGGCGGCGGCGCACTTCTTGCGCCTGAAAGCCACGGTCAAGCAAGTCGGCACGCAGGATTTGAAAATTGCCGCCATCGTGTTGAGCGTGAACGGCACCCTCGTCACGCGCAACCAGAAAGATTTTGCGCGCGTTCCCGGCTTGGTTATTGAAGACTGGACGCAGCCTTGAAGCGCCCAATTGCACGCCCGCTTACCTCGACAGTCGCGCGCAAAGCCGTTACTATCCAGCCCGCATTTCCACACCAGTTTTCAAGCAGCAACAATTTCAACTAGAGAGGACGATCTGCATGCACTTAAGCACGCTCGATTGGATCATCGCCCTGCTGGCCATCGCCGTCTGTTTCATCCCCGCCCTGTTTTTAGGCAAACGCTCGTCGCAAAACACTTCGGAGTTCTTTGCCTCGGGCCGTTCGGTGCCCTGGTGGCTGGCGGGGCTTTCGATGGTGGCGACCACGTTTAGCAGCGACACGCCCAACCTGGTCACCGACATCGTCCGGCGCAACGGCGTGGCTGGCAACTGGGTCTGGTGGGCGTTTGTCTTGACCGGCGTGGCGACCGTGTTCTTTTACGCGCGGCTCTGGCGGCGTTCGGGCGTGCTGACCGATCTGGAGTTTTACGAAATACGTTACTCCGGCACGGCGGCCAGTGCCGTGCGCGGCTTTCGTGCGATTTACCTGGGCTTGTTATTCAACTGCCTGATTATGGCGACGGTGAATCTGGCCGCCTGCAAGATCGCGGGAATTTTATTCGGCTTGGAACGCTGGCAGACGCTGGCGTTTGTTGGGTTATTGAATGTGGTCTTTGCCGCGCATTCCGGCCTGTGGGGCGTGCTGGTGATAGACATGCTCCAGTTCTTTATCAAGATGACGGCGGTAATCGCGGCGGCCTACTTCGCCTTGAAACATCCGGCGGTCGGCGGCCTGGATGGTTTAGTTACTAAGTTGTCAACAATGAAAGGGCCCGGTGGTATTAATTACCTGGACGTGTTACCCGATTTTACGAATAACTGGGACATGGCCGTGATCGTGTTCGTCATTCCGATCGCCGTGCAATGGTGGTCAGTCTGGTATCCCGGCGCTGAACCGGGCGGCGGCAGTTACATCGCGCAACGCATGCTAGCCTCGAAATCCGAAAAGGACGCGTTGGGCGCCGTGTTATTTTTTAACGTCGCCCATTACGTGTTACGTCCCTGGCCGTGGATTCTGGTGGCGCTGGCTTCGATTCTGGTTTATCCGCAGTTATCCGATATTCAAACGGCCTTTCCGAATTTGGATCCCAAGTTACTCGGCCACGACATCGCTTACCCCGCGATGCTTAAATTTCTGCCGGTTGGCTTTGTCGGCCTGATGGTCGGCGGGTTGGTCGCGGCCAATTCGTCCACGATCCTGACCCATTTGAATTGGGGCGCGTCTTACCTCGTGCACGATTTCTATCGCCGCTTCATCAAGCGCGACGGCGAAGAGCGCCATTACGTGTTTATGGGCCGCGTCATGACTGTCGTGTTATTTTTCCTTTCGTCCGGCCTGGTGTTTGTACTGGACACGGCCAAAGACGCCTTTGACATCATCCTGCAAGTCGGCGCGGGCACGGGTTTGTTATACCTTGTCCGCTGGTTCTGGTGGCGCGTCAACGCCTGGTGCGAAGTCGTGGCGATGCTCAGTTCGTTTGTCATTTCGGTGTTATTCATCGTGTTGGAAAAACAGGACGTGCCCACCGGCACATCGTCAACCAAGCTGATGCTGACCATCGCCGCGACGACCGTTTGCTGGGTGCTCGCCGCTTACCTAGCCCCGCCAACCGACCGCCAAACCCTGATCGAGTTTTACCGCAAAGTGCGCCCCACCGGCCCCGGCTGGGAACCGATTCGCCAGGCCGCCAACATCTCGAAAGCGGATTCTGTGAAAGCGGGCGATAACATACCGCAAGCGCTGTTAGGCTGGGTGGCCGGTTGCACCATGATTTGGTCTGCGTTATTCACCGTCGGTAACATCCTGTATGGGCGCACAAATATGGCTTTGTTACTCGGCGCAGTCTTTGTTGTTAGTGGCTTGGTGTTGATTAACATCGTCAACAAACTCTGGGCCGGATCGAGCGAGTCAGCAGGCTGAATTGCGCTGGCTCGCTCGGTCGCCAGGACAAGCGCAAGCGCGACACACCTTGTCCGGGCAAGCTGAATTTTAACGTGATGTTGGCATAGGTTGTTCATAAAGAATCTGGCGCCTGCAACAGCGCCGGCTGTTTCGGCTGGCATGCTGGCTGAAAGGCGTACTACTTTGACGCCCTAAACACAACGTGGCTTTAAGGAGGACTTACCGATGAAACGCATACCTTTGAATCTCTTGCTGCTGGCTGCGGCCTGCTGCTGTTTGCTCTCCGCTTGTTATTCGCGGCGCGAACAGCCCGCCAATACCGGCACTGTGGCCGCGCCGACCGTAGCGCCAACAGCGGCCAACGGAGCGCCGAATCAACCTGCGGCGCAACCATCCGCAGCGCCTGCAACCGCAGCCACAGCATCCGGCGTCACCAAAAGCGGTTGGTGGATTCGCATCAATTCCAATTTGACGACAGCGCAAGCCATCACCTTCCAAGTCGGCACGGGCAAACAGCAACGCGAAGAATGGCGCGTCTGGCGCGCGGGCGAACCGGCTGAATTCGATGTGCCCGCCAATTATGCGCAAGCTCCGCGCCTTTACCTGCGCGGGAGCGTAACGCCCATCGGCAAAATCGCCGACCTTTGCCTGATGTACAAAAACCGGGGTGTCGAGCACATGGATTTCAACGATGATGGTTCGGAAACGAAGAGCCAGATGCAGGTGGATTACAAATGCCGCTAAGGAATAGACGTAGGACAGACTTTAGTCTGTCCTACACATGGCAATAAGCCGAGTTCGGACAGACTAAAGTCTGTCCTACCGCTGAAGCCACATTCTTATTTCAGCTTCAACCGCAAAATCGTCAGCGAATGCGCCGGGAAGGTGTAAGTGAACCCGTTGTTTTCGAGCTTCGCCGCAAAGCTGCGCGTCACGGGCCGCACCCGCTTGTCATCGCCATACGTGTGCGTAGCCTTCAAATCCGGATGATTCATCTCCCACACGCTGACCGCGCTGTCCAACAATCCTTCCTGATTATCAATGCGCGTGGCCAGGTCTTTGTCCTTGCTGCGGTTGAGCACGTTGACAAAGAGCATCTTGTCCGCCGCGTTGTAACTGGTCGAAACATCCAGATAACGTAGCTCGCGCCGGTTGCCGGGTTTGTAAGTCGGCGCTGATACGAAAGCATCGAGCGCCATGTTGCCGCGTTGTTTGGCGAATTCGGCCAGCGGGAAATAGGTCGTTTGCAAAAACAGCCCTTGTTTATTGGCCATGATCGGCGCGATGACGTTGACCATCTGCGCCAGGTTCGCAATCTTCACCACATCGGCGTGGCGGAAGAAGGAATTAAAGAACATCCCCATCGCCAGCGCGTCCTCAAAGTTATAAACCTCTTCCAGCTTCTCGCGATTGCCGGTGCGATACCAGACATTCCATTCGTCATAAGCGACATACAACGGGCGCGGATTGGGCTGGCCCGATTGCGCCATACGAATCAGGTTGGCGGTGGTTTCGATGTAATGGTCAATCGTCTGCGACCAGGCCAGGTAGCGTTCAAAGTCGTTGTCGCGGTTGTTGATGTAAGTGTGAATGGCGATGTAATCCGCCGTGTTGCGCAGCGTGTTGACCACCGTGCGATTCCAGGCGATCCAGTCCGCGCCGTAATTGCTCGACCCGCAGGCGACCAGCTTGATGTCGCGGTCAACCAGCCGCATGGCCTTGGCGGCTTCGAGCGCGAATTTTGAATACTCCTCGGCGCTCTTGTGGCCCAGTTGCCAGGGGCCGTCAATCTCGTTGCCGAGCGCCCAGTACTTGACCTTGTACGGCTGCTCGCGCCCGTGCTTGCGCCGCAGGTCGGCCCAGTAAGTGTGGCGCGACTCGTTGCAGTACTCGACCCAATGGCGCGCATCGTCAATCGTGCCCAGTCCAGCGTTGATGCAGATGTACGGCTCGGCCTTGATGCGTTCGCAGTACTGCAAAAACTCGTCGGTGCCAAAGCGGTTGCTTTCGAGATCGTTCCAGGCCAACTCGACGCGCGTCGGGCGCTCACTCTTCGGCCCGATGCCATCCTTCCAGTTATAGCCTGAAGCGAAGTTGCCGCCCGGCCAGCGCAGGAGCGAGACGTTCAAGCCCTTGACGGCTTCGAGCACGTCGAGGCGGATGCCGTCTTTGTCCGACAGCGGGCTGCCTTCTTCGTAAATGTCGCCGTAAATCATGCGGCCCAGGTGTTCAGTGAAATTGCCGAAGAGGTGCGGATGGATTTCGCCGATGGTACGGTCGGTGTCAATTTTGATGCGGGCTTGCGGCGCTTGTCCCTGGGCAACGGCCAAGCTGTTGCAAAGCAGGCAAGCTGTAATGATGGATGTGAGTAAGCGGGT
>JANOWX010000617.1:0-7309 GCA_031418175.1 Acidobacteriota bacterium
CTCTCAAAGAACTTAGTTGCCGGTGTACTTAATCCGTTGGTTTTTTGATTCGTTTGAACTGCTTGCTGTTCTAAAAAGGGATACATCTGACGCAAACCGCCAGTTCCATTAACTCACAGAAAAAAAACCTGCGGTGAAGCGGAAAGGCGAAAGGTTGCCATCTTGCAATGACAACCTTCATTTCGTCTTCAGATAAATGGTGGGAAGAAACTGCATTCGTGGGATTAGTGCCCGCCGCCAAATCCACCGCCGGTGCGTGCTGAAATCAGATTGAACCGGCACGGGATTAACGGATCGCCCGTCTACGCCTGGTTCTACACCAACACGCTTTACCAGTTCGCATTGTCCAAATAGACCCGGATTTCGCGCACCTCGCTGCCGTTGAAAAAGGGCGCAGCTTTGCCGGTCAACGTGGGTTGCTGTGCAAAGGCGTGGCCCGCCCCAGTATGGCCAGGCAGGCCGACGGTAACAGTCGCTTCATTGTCCTGTGTCTCCCAATGTTGAGTAGGACAGACTAAAGTCTGTCCTACCATTCAATCCAATGTAATGTAGCGCTCGAGCCGCGCGACTTCTTTGGCATTGACGTACTTGCCGATCTCTTTGCGGAACTGTTCGATGGTTTTGTAGGGGCGATACTCTTTGAACTCACGCAGCATGCGCGGGCCCAAGCCGGGGATGCTCAGGATGTCTTCGTCGCTGGCCGTGTTCAAATTGATCGGCACAAAGACGAACTGTTCCAGCCGCGCGACCTCTTGGGCATTGACGTATTTGCCGATCTCCTTGCGGAACTGCGCCATCGTCTTGTACGGGCGGTACTCCAGAAATTCGCGCACCATGCGATTGCCCAGGCCGGGGATCAGCAAAATCTCTTCGCGTGTCGCGCTGTTGAGGTTCAAATGCAAAAACAGTTTGGCGTATAGTTCGGCGCGTTGTTCCGGCTTGAGCGCCGGCTTAGGATTTTGGCCGAGAAAAGTATTCAAGTCGGCCATGCTCAGAAACGGACGGCGCGCGATCAGTTCTTTCGCCAGCGCCGCATTCAGATGCGGCAACGCGGCCAGTTCGGCTTCGGTGGCCGTGTTCGGATCGAACATCCCTTGGCGGCGTCCGGCCTGGCCTGCGGCATTAATGGTTAAGCCGGCCGCGAGCAAAAGCGCGACGCAGACGGCGGATAGCAACGATTTCATGGTGATTCTCCCTTGGTGATTGAATGATTGGTTGCGGCGCGCAACGCCGGATGACGATAAACGTAAGCCAGCCCCAGCAGCCCCAGCAAGCTCATGAAGCCCGGCGCGAGCACCGGCGGCACGGCCGCGCCCGCAACTGCTTCACGGAATAACTCAAAGCCGTGCAGCGCGGGGTTGGATTCCAGCTTGAACTCGACCTTGCCCTGGTAATGCAGCACGACGCCCGCGCCGCCGCCCAGCACGAACAGCAACATCATCAATTGAAAAATCCGCACGGTTGCGGCCCGTGGCCTGACAGCGTGGATAAACAGCGCCACCAGATTGAGCGCGATCAATGCCAGCGGAACCAACTGCCAGCGGCTTTCGGTGTGGCCCACTAACAACAACTCCAAGCCCGCGCCGAGCGCGCCCAGCAAAAACAAAACGAGCAGCGCGCGGCGCAGGTTGGCAAGTGTCGCGGCGTGTTCGTTCATGAAGCTTCCGGTGTCCAGCCCAACACCACATCCCAATGCGCGCGCATTTCGCCCGCCGCCGAACCTTTGATCGGCGTGAAATCCACCATCACGGCGGCGAGTTGTTTGGGGTCTTTGATGCCGCGCAACACGCCGTCATTGGCGTTTTGCGGATGGCCCTTGATGTAACACTGCGTCGTCAGCGGCGCTTGACCGGCCTTCTTGATCTTGTAGTGGATGTGCGGCGTGCGGCCCGGATAGGGCACGGGCATGATCGTGCGGAAGTAATACTCGCCCGCCGCGTTGGTGCTGAAACGCCCGAAACCCTGGAAATTGGCGTCGCGTTTGTCTTTGTTGCCGGTGCCCGGATGAATGTAGGCGCCGTTGTTGTCACACTGCCAGATTTCGACTTCGGCATTGCGCACCGGCGTGCCATTGGCCGTCAGCACGCGCCCGGTCAAATAGGTGATGCGGCCCACGGCGGGCGTCAACGTGTCGTTGATGACGATCAGGTTGTTGTCAGTGTCCAGCGGCAACGGTTTCGGATAGAACGGCCCTTCGGTCTGGGCGGGCGTCAAGACGAGTTTCTGTTCTTCAAGGTATTCGGCAAACAAGCCGGGCCGCGTATAAAACGCAGCGCTCAGCGTCAGCCCTTGCATAAAGCGGCGGCGGTCAGCGGTGATGGGGTTCATTGGTTTCCTCCGGAAAAGCCCTCCCACGAAGGCACACGAAGAAGCACGAAGAGAATCGGCTATCTCTTCGTGCTTCTTCGTGTGTCTTCGTGGAAGAAAGCCGGATTCATTGTTCGCGCGGTGGTTTGCGGGGGCCGCCTTGGTCGGGCCGACCCGGCTTGCCCTCTTCGATTGTGTACTCAGCCGGGATTTCAAACAAGCTGTGCGGCGGCTCGCTGCGTTTTATCTCGGTCAGCCGGTAAGTCGTCTCGCCCGCGAAAGGGTCTTTGTGTTTGCTCAGCACGACGACCTGCAAGGCCGCTGATTCCCAGCGTTCCGAAACGATTTCCAAGGCGCGATCATTGCCGATCTTGCCTGCCGGAATCGTCGTGGTGACTCGTATGCCTTCGGCTTCGACTCCATCAAAAAGCTGCTTGCTCAACGTCTCGGTCTTGCGCTCGTCGTTCTGTGCGTGCGGGGGCGGCGGACCGAAATTCGGCGCGGACCGGTCGAAGCGCGGCATCTTGCGCGCAGTCTTGCGCTGCGGATCGAGGCTGTAGTTCACGCCTGCCACGGGGTCGTTGATGAAAACAACCTGCTGCGGCTGATCGCCGACTGAAAACGGGCCGACGCGGTCGAAGGTCTGTTCGCGGCGCACACGCCCTTCGCTGTCGCGGTAAACGGTGTCCGCTTTCTTGTGCGTGATCCTGGCGCCGTCGGCCAGTGTTTGCACGGTCTCGGTGATGGCGGTGGCCGAATAGGGCGCGCCCTTAACGACCTTGTTGTCAGAGAACTGCTCAAACGACGGCCCGCGCATATCACCGCCCGGAGCGCGGCCCCAATCGGGCGGGCCGCCACGGCGGTCAGGTGGGCCGCCGCGTTGAGCGGGCGGCGGCCCGCCGGGGCGTGTTTCCCACGGCGGACCGCCACGGCCCGGCGGACGGCCCTGCGCGCTCCCCACCACAGTGAGCGCGCCGAGCAACGCCAACAGCAACCAGTAATTCAAGCTTCGAGTATTCATAAGTTTGTTTCCTTTGCGTGCGATTCAGCGCACGACGCGAATGGCGTAGGCCACGCCGTTGTCACCCATCATCACTTCGGCATTGATCGTCTCGCGCTCGGCTTCGACGCGCAAGGGCAAGCCTAGCGCAATCAGCCGCGCGCGCGGCACTTCTAACCGCACGAGTGTGCCATTCGCCAACGCACGCTCATCCGTGGCGAGCGTGAGCGGCACGAATTCCGAAACAATCTCCTGCTCGTCCGTCGCAGTCTCTGCCGCGCGCATACGCCGTACTGGACGCCGCTTGGCAACTTGATGTTGAGCGAATTGCATGCGCGGTTGCATATCAACTGCGGGTGCCTCGTCAACTCTAGGTATTTTCGGCACATCAGGTGTCACTTGCGGCGTGGGCGTTGCGCCGCCTGCCAACTCATGTTGCCTGGCGCCGCTGGATTGTTGCCAGATCAAGATCGCAACAGTGAAGAGCAGCAGGATCGCGGCAGCCGCAGCCAAGGCCTGGCGCCGCCAGTTCGATTTGGCTGCCGGTTTGAACGCGAGCACAGTCGCGGAGACGGGCAATCCCACCGGGGCGGCGCGGCGTTCAGTCACGGCGGCGCGCAACTGTTGCTTGATTCGCAGGGGCGGCAATACCCGGCCAGTCGCTTCGGCGAATTCAAACAACCCTGCCGAGAGCGCGCGCTGAGCGGCAAGCTGGCGGGCGCAGGCCTCACAACCGCTCGCGTGCATCAAGGCGCGTTTGCGCGCGAGCGCGTCCGGCAACCGATCGCTCGCCAGTTCATTGAGCAGTTCATTGAATTCCCGGCAGTTCATCTTCGTTCCTCTCACATCTCACTAAACAGCCACGGCAACGCGTCGCGCAACAGCCTGTACGCCCTGCAGCTTTTCAACCAAAAGGGCGCGCGCGCGATTCAAGCGCGAACGCACCGTGCCGACCGGGCAGCCGATCACGCTGGCGGCTTGTTCGTAACTCATTTCGTCCAGGTTGCACAGCGCGACGACTTCGCGGTAATACAGCGGCAGGGCCAAAATCGCCTGGCGCACTGCTGCGATGCGTTCGTGGCGCGACAACTCAAACAACGGATCGGCTGCACTCGCCACGCGGCCAGCCAGTGCCGTCTCTTCTGCTCCCTCCTCCTCCAGCAAGGGCACGAAATTGTTTTCGCGTTGCAACAGCGTCAGCACGCGGTTGCGCGTCATCCCCAGCAGGTACTTGATCACCGTGCCGCGCGCCGGATCGAAAAGCTGGCCGCGCCGTAGCAGCGCCATGAAAACATCCTGCGTCACATCCTCGGCCAGCGCATTCGAGCCGCTCATCCGCAGCGCGAACTGATAGACAGCGCCCGCGCACCGGTCATAGAGCAGGTCAAAGGCTTGCGCTTCTCCGGCGAGTGTCAGCCGCAGCAATTCTTCGTCACTTTGGTCGGCAAGTGCGTGTGCGAATGGTTTCGTCATCAATTGATCCCGGCCTTTGTCGTCCTTCAATTGGAGTACAGGAGAAGTTGCGGAACAGTTCCACGATTATTTTCTGAGGGGAAAGACGGTTGGGCGGAGAGGCCGGTTTTACTTTCTTGCTTGGAGGGAAGGTGCGGGTACGGGCGCCGTTTAGTTGATTAACGGCTGGCCGTTGCGGGCGCGCGCTTTCAGCCGCGTCAGATATTCGCTGAAGTGTGAATAGTTGTTAAGCGGCGAATTCAACCGGCGTTACCCGTGATAGATCCTTGGACTGCTTCGCATGCCACAAATCATAAATGTGCTGCATGGCAAACCAGCTTTCCGGACTGCGACCGATTGCCTTCGATAGCCGCAGGGCCATTTCGGGACTTATCCCACTCTGCCCATTTATGATGCGCGTCAAGGTTGACGGAGAGACATCCAAACCCTCGGCTAGGCCGCGCACGCTGAGATCATAAGGAGCCAAGTAGACTTCTCGAATAAACTCCCCTGGATGCGGTGGATTGTGCATATTCATCAGTGATAATCCTCGTAGTCAAGTTGGTAGGCATCTCCTTGTCTGAACTCGAACATCAAGCGTCAATTTCCGCTGACCGAGACTGCCCAACGGCCCTTCAACTTGCCCTTCAATGGGTGGAGTTTGAAGCCGGGCAAGCCCATATCCTGGATCGTTTGCGCCGTGTCCAGTGCAGCCAATAGCATTCGCAAACGGTTAGCGTGGGCAACCTGAATCCCCACGGTTTTACCTTTATGGCGGAACGATGTGATCACCGCGAGAGTATAGCCGCGCGTTGTGCAGCGTACAACGTCCGCCGCTGCGCCCACAATGTAGCAAGAGATATAAATCTTCGGCCTACGCGCTTTGACTATGCCAGCAAAAACAAAATGACCGGCAACCCACAGGCCGCCGGTCATTCGCTACCGCATCAACGCCGTCCGCAGTCTTACCCGATACGCCGTCCACCCGCATCGCGTCCAGTCTGTGGCGCGCGAGTCTTGATGTCGCGGCCAAAGAGTTCGAGCACCGGATACCAAGCGCCTTCCGATGCGAAAGGCACATATTCAAACCCGCGTCCAAACGGATCGTCGCGGCGGATGGTCGTGTAATCAATGCCGAGCGCCGAATAGATCGTCGCCGCGATGTCTTCGTTGGCGACGGCGCGGCCTTGCGACCAGCCGGCTTCCTTGATGTTGCCGCCGTCCGCAGTCGTCTCGCCGATGATGCGGCCACCGCCGACACCACCGCCGGCCAGCACCGCGAAGTGCTGGAAGTAATGATCGCGGCCATCCTGATTGGTGATGTTGCCGACCGTGCGGCCGAATTCGCCCATTGCGACGACCAGCGTTTCATCCAGCAGCGTGCCGCCATTGACGCCCGGCGCGGCGGCCAGATCGTCCAACAGATTCGACAGGCCGTCATCCAGGTCGCCTGCCATTTGATAAATGCCCGGAACCGTTTGATTGGGCGTGGCGGCTTTGGCGTAAATGTCCTGGTGATGATCCCAATTGCCGAAGTTGACCTGCACGTAGCGGCAACCCTGATTCGCCTTGACCAGATTGCGCGCGACGATCAACGAATTGCCAAAGGCATTGCCATTAACCACGTTCTGCCCGACCGTGCTCGTGCCGCCATAACGCACCTGTTCATCAGTGGTGAACTTGAAGACCGCATCCACCGCCGGGTCGTACATCATCCCTTTGCCACGATCATAAAAACCGCCCATCGTCGCCGCGTCGTCGCCCAACGGCGAATTCTGGCGTAGCCGCGAATCAATCATTTGCAGCACGCTGTAACGCTGCTCAAACCGCGTCTGCCCATCGGCATTGACCAAGCTGGTGATGCCGGTCGGCGCGGCGTTCGTATCGAAGGGCGCATACAAACCTGGGAAGTAGCCAGGGCCGACGATGTTTTGCCCGGTGTTGAGCGAGACGAAGACCGGCAGTTTCTGGCTGGCCGTGCGCTGCTTCTCGAATTCGAGCGCGACGACGCTGCCGATGTTGGGCGCGATCTTGCCGAGCGCCGAGGATGGGCTGCGCGCAATCTGCACCCAGGTCTGTTGCAGCGGATGCACCAGCGCGGGCGCGCGCAGGCTGCGGATAATCGCCAGCCGGTTGAGCCGTTCGGCCAATTTCGGCATCAGCCCTTGCGGGAACAGCGTGCCGTTATAAGTGGTCGGATTGAAATCGGCGGGCGTCCACGGGCCGACCTTCAGATCGAAGGTGTCGCTGTGCGAGGGCGCGCCGGTCAGCAGGATGAAGATGCAATTGCGCGCGCGGCCGATCAGCTTGGCGCTTTGTTGCGCATGTGATTCGCCCGCCAGCAGCGGCGTCAGGGCAAAGCCCGCGACGCCCGTGCCGGCCAGTTTGAAAAAATCACGCCGCCCGACGACCGGGCCAGTGATCGGCGTGATTTGCGGACGTACCGCGTGTTGCGGTTGCCATTCTGGTACTTTTGCTTTCGCCATAAGAATTTGCCTTTCTATCAGTACCGCGCGCGTCAGCAAGCGGTCGTCTGTAGTGTCAACCGCT
>JANOWX010000618.1:0-2726 GCA_031418175.1 Acidobacteriota bacterium
GCCAAATCTTCCGCGCGGGTTCGCCCCAGGAATAGACCGAAGACGCCGAAGTCCGGCGGGTTTATTTGGGCGAGAAATTTAGATTGTAGGACGGACTTTAGTCTGTCCTACCGCTGCGGCCAGACGCAGGACAGACTAAAGTCCGTCCTACCGGTTATTGATTTATGTCCTTCAAACCAACGCTCTCAACTCATCTTGCGCAACGGCTGGTGCTGACGCCGCAACTGCGTCAGCGCATCGAGATGTTGCAGATGACCAAGCTTGAGTTGAGCGAACTGGTCACGCAACAGATGGTCGAAAATCCGGTCCTGGAAGAACTCGCGCCGGATGAAGTGTATGTCTCGCCCGATTTGGCCAACATGGATTTCAGCGATTCGCCGTCCGCCTCGAACGGCGAATCGAACGGCACAGGCGAGTTGCCTGCGGCCACGGCTGAGCACGTTTACGAAGCGGCCCAGTTCGACACGCGGCAGGGCGAGAGCAGTTACGAGGCTTCGGCGGAATACGGTGAATATAGCGAACGCGAAGGTTTTGGCGAGGGCGCTGCGCCTGGCAGCGAAGCGTTCACTGAACGCGCGGCAGAATCCTCAATTGAAACTGGGATTGAAACGAATGAGCCAGAGATCGGCCAGCGCGACGCCTTTGACGAGATTGATTTCGGCTCGACCTTTGAAGAGTACCTGGACCCCGGCTACCGCACGCGCGAGACCGAGGTCAAAGAGACGCCCTCCTTCGAACAGTTCCTCAAGACCGAAGACCGCCTGTACGATTACCTGATGTGGCAGTTGCGCCTGACGATCATGCCCAATGAGAGCGTTCGGGGCGCCGCCGAAGCCATCATCGGCAACCTGAACGAGGACGGCTTTATTGACGGCTCGCTCGAAGAAATCGCCGCCTCAGGCCCGTGGCCGCCGGAAGCGATGCAACAAGCGCTCGAGATCATCCAACAGTTCGACCCGACCGGCGTGGGCGCGCGCGATTTGCGCGAATGCCTGTTGCTGCAACTAAAAGCGCACGGCTACGGCGACCGGCTGGCTTGCCGCATGATCCGCGAGCACTTCCACGAACTGCAAAACCACAAACTGCCCGAAGTCGCCCGCAAGCTCGGCGTGCCCGTCGAAGCCGTCATGACGGAACTCAAACTCATTCGCCAATTGGAACCCAAGCCGGGCCGCCGTTACGCGCCGCCCGAAACCCAATACATCGCGCCCGAGGTTTACATCGAAAAGATTGATGACGAATACGTGATTCGCTTCAACGACGACGGGCTGCCGCAATTGCGCATCAACCGCCATTACCGGCAGATGCTCGAAAACAAAGACACTACCAAAGAGACGCGCGACTATATCAAGGACAAATTCCGCTCGGCGGTGGACTTGCTCAAGAACATCGAACATCGCAAACAGACGATCTATAAGGTCTGCGAACGTATCGTCGAGCGTCAGCGCGAATTCCTGGATTATGGTGTCGAACACATCAAGCCGATGATGCTCAAGGATATTTCCGAAGACATCGGCATGCACCTCTCGACCGTCTCGCGCGTGGTCAACGGCAAATGGGCGCACACCCCGCAGGGCGTGATCGAATTGCGGCGCTTTTTTACCGAAGGCATGACCAACGACGACGGCGAAGAGGTCTCGACCCGTATCATCAAGCTCAGAATCAAAAAGATGATCGAGGCCGAAGACGCGCGCAATCCGCTCACCGATGACCAGATTGCGGCCGTGCTGGCGGGCGAAGGGCAAAAGCTTTCGCGGCGCACCGTGGCCAAGTACCGCGACCAGATGAAAATCGCCGGTTCGCGGGAACGCAAGCAGGTCGTTTAACCCCGCCAGAAAAAAATGGCCCACGGCAAAAAAAAATGCGAAAAATGTGTCAAGAATTTGCCGGAATCGTATCTTAGTGCTATCTTGCCCGCGCACTTTCACTAAATCGTCTTCACATTAAATGGGCAAGCAAGGCTAACAAGGGCGATTCAAAGCAGTAACATTGAACAGTTAGCACGTTTAGTGCCCGGTTTTAGTGGAAGTTCTGAACCTCATCGGTTCCGTTATCTAAACACAAGTTCTGTTAGCACTTAAAAACTGAATACGCAGCGGCAGGCTGTTGCGCGGCAGGCTGCTGAACTATTAAATCAATTGACACTCCTAAGGAGAGTTTCGATGCGAACTACACACACACTCACAGCAGCGCGTGCGCTCATGATCAGCGGCGCACTCCTCATCATTGCCGGTTTAGTCTTTGCTTTCGCTCCGTTAAGTCAGGTGGCCGCCGCACGGCAGGCCCTGGCAGCGCGGGCCAATGCCAACCCCACAATCGGAAAAATCCTTTCCCTCGCACCCGCGCCCATCCGGCGCGCGATTTCCACGAACAACACGGTTGCTAGCACGGTGGCTCCGGCTGCGAGCGCGGCCCCTGCGGCGGCGCTGATGTTTGCTCCCTACAGCGTGGTCAAGACCGCCAACCCGATTGACGGGGCGACGGTCGGCCAGGGCAACACGATCACTTATACGGTCGTCATCACCAACAACGGCGCCACGGATGTGACCGCCGTGGGCGGCTTCATCCGTTTTTCGGATGCGAATCCGCCCAACGTCGTCTTCTCGGCTCCCACGGTTGTCACGCAGCCCGGTGGCGGAAGCACCGCGTGGACCTGCGTCATTGGCGGCGGCGGTAACCTTGCCTGCCAAGCCGGCGATGGCCCGGGCGCTGGCGTGGAGAACTTC
>JANOWX010000619.1:0-1928 GCA_031418175.1 Acidobacteriota bacterium
GCCATCACGCAAGGAATCCTCGGTTCGTCAATCAGGTTAAAGGTCGCCATCATTGCTCCTTTTCGAGTTTGTTGATCGTTACGCCAAGTTCGGGATGAACCTGAAGTTGATAATTGCCCACCAGGCAGCATCCGGCATCATCGAATTCCAGCAGCCGGTAGCGCTTCAGCAGCGCTGATTTCGCCCAGGCCGAATGGAGCTTTTGCTCAAGCAGCGTCCAGACGACACCTCGGTTGCTGAGCGTCACGGAATAGCCCAACAACTCCTTGGCCGTTGAAATGGTTGGGGCTTGGCTTAATCTGAAATTCTGACGTTGTTCAGGCGTCAGGCAGATCACCGAAACATTCGGTTCTGTCAGCCGCGTCAGGGCTTGCAGGGATTTGTGAATTTCCGGTTCGTCTTCTTCCAGCCGTTTGCTGCTGGCGTCAAGAATGTCATCCGGATGCGTCGGCTCCGGCAGAACTACGCGCTGCGCCTCCGCCTGCATTTGCTTCAACTCTTCACGCAAGGCGGCGGCGGTCTTCTGCCAATGCTCGCGCAATATGTCGGTGGTGGACGCCGGGCAGTCTTGCTCGCTGTACACCGATTCAACCAGCGTTTCGATCTCGCCGGGGATTTCGATTTCGCTTCTCTCGCGCAGCGACAGCCACGAGCGCAGCAGCACGTGCGGGGCATAAACGGCTTCGGTGCCACGATCAAATGTGGGCACGCTGTCTTCGACTGATTCCGGCTGGCGAATCCAAAGCACCGGCTCAGACAGCTTCGGCAGTCGCCCGCGTTCGTGGCGGTGCAATCTGCCGGAGCGTTGCAGGATCAAATCCACCGGAGCGCAATCCGTCACCATCAGATCGAAATCCAGGTCGAGACTTTGTTCGATGACTTGGGTGGCGACCAGGACTTTGCACGGCGGGCGGCGGACTTCTCGTTCCTCGCCGTCATCGAATTTGATCGTCTCACCTTCCTTTTCTTCCTTGCCGAAGTCGGCCAGCGCCTGTTTCTCGCGCTGGTTGCGGTCTTTGAACAGGAAGCGGGCGTGAAAGAGATCGAGTTCTTCTTCAGAAAAGTAAGACTTCAGTTCCTGATAAGTTTGCTGCGCGCGGTTGACCGTGTTGCAGATGACTGCCGCGCAGCCTCCATCAGCCAATGCATCCTTCAGCCGTTGGCCGAGCGGCACGGTGTCGTCAATCCATTCGATCTTCAGCGTGCGGCGGATGCGGTTGGAGACTTCGATGGTTTGCGCGCCTTGCTGACCGGCGCTTGCCCAACTGATGCGCGGGTAATTCGCATTGAGTTGTTGCGCTTCTTCGGTGGAAAGCTCGCGGTTGATTCCACGCAAGTACGCTTTGAGCAGCGCAATTCGTTTGTTGTCTGGCAATGTCGCCGACAACAGCACAACCGGCGAACCAAGCGCGGCCAACCATTCCAGCAAGCGTTCGAGCAGCTTCGACATATACGCGTCGTAAGCGTGAACTTCGTCCACGATGATGACCTTGTGCGCCAGACCGAACAGCCGCACGAAGACGTGGCGCGTTTGCAGCACAGCCAGCAGGGCTTGATCTATCGTGCCAACGCCGAAGGGTGCCAATAAGCCGCGTTTGCGATGCGTGAACCATTCGGCGGCAACCACGCTGGTTCCGTCGGTACCGCATTCGTCTATGCCTTCCAGGCTGAATGCTTTGTCGCCATGTTCGCGCAGGATTTTGAATTCGGACGACAGCGCGGCGTGGCCATGCAGCAGTTGAAAATTCACGTTGTCCGCCGGATAGCGTTTGGCCAGAAAGTCGCGCACGCGGGTAAACATCTGGTTGCTGGTGGCTTGGGTTGGCAGCGCGACGTAACAGCCGCGCGGACCGGGCATGACACCCCAGCGGTCAGCCAGATAGAGCGCGGCTTCGGTTTTACCTTCGCCCATTGGCGCTTCGACAATG
>JANOWX010000620.1:0-3139 GCA_031418175.1 Acidobacteriota bacterium
CACCAACGGCTGAGTAGTGAAGATTCTTTTACCATAAGCATTAACCGGGCACAGCCTAACGCCGATGGCGCGCTCCGGCAATGCCCAGGCGCTCAGCCAGTCGCAGCTTGTGAGGCCAGCAACCAAGTACTATGATTCCCCGCCCGATGATCCCCGAATACACTGTCCTGCACGAATTCAGCTACAACGATTGGCAGACGCTGCGGCGTGTGCGGCACAACGCGCTGCCTGGGACATACTTGCTCAAAACGCCGCGCGCCGCCCAACCCAGCGCCGCCGACCTCGAAATGCTCGCGCGCGAATACGCGTTGCTTAAAGAATTGGAATTGCCCGGCGTGCCGCGCGTAATGGACTTCGTGCGCAACGAACAGCAGGCGTGGCTGTACTGCGCCGATGAGGGCGGCGCGGCGTTGCCAGCCGCGACTGGCTTGGGCTTGCAGGAATTCTTTGACCTGGCCTTGCAACTGACCGCGCTGCTGGCCGAATTGCACCGGCGCGAGATCACGCACAACAACCTGAACCCGCGCGCGCTGTTGCGGCACCCGGCGACCGGCGCGCTGACGCTGACCGATTTCAGTTTGGCGCGGCGCGGCCGCAGCTCCGCCGCAAGCCTGGCGCGATTTGCTGACGCAGCAGCCAACGCTGGCAGCGCCGGTCCCCGAACAGCCGGGCCGGACGAAACGCGCGCTGGATTACCACAATGATTTTTATGCGCTCGGCGTCCTCTTTTACGAATTGCTCACCGGCCATTTGCCATTCGAATCTGAGCACAGGCACAACGCCGAAGCGCCGCAACTGCCCGCCGCATTCAAGCCCGGCTTGCCCGCACAACTCACACAAATCGTGTCGAAACTGTTGGCTCAAAACCCTGCTGACCGCTATCAGAACGCCTTGGGGTTGCAGGCCGATTTGGAAATTTGCGCGCACGCCTGGGCGACCCAGCAGCGGCTTGAGCCCTTTCCCCTGGGGCGCGCGGCCAGCGCGCTCGAGAACGCCCGGCTCTTTGCCGAGATGGGGCAGGAAATCGAGCGGCGGCGGCAGGCCGAAGAAATCACGCGCGCGAGCGAGGAATTCAAAACGCGCTTGATCGAAGGCAGCCAGGATTGCATCAAGGTGCTCGACTTGCAGGGCCGCCTGCTTTCGATGAACGCCGGCCGCTTTCGCGCCGATCTGTATTACCGCTTGAACGTCTTGCCGCTGCACAACCCGGCCTTGCGCGAACGGCGCGAAGACATCGCGCAATTGGCGATGTTCTTTCTGGCGCGTTACGCCAAACGCTTCGGCAAAGCGGTGACGGGCATCGCGCAAGAAACGATGGCGGCGCTGCTCGCATACGCCTGGCCCGGCAACGTGCGCGAATTGCAAAACCTGATCGAACGCGGCGTGGTGCTGGCGACAGGCCAGACCCTGAGCGTGTCACGCGATCTCTTGCCTGTTGCGACGCACAGCGAACACGCGCCCGCGCTTGCGGCACAAACCGTTCCCGCGATGCCGACGCCAGCGCTCGCTAAACCCGCCGCCGGTTCGCCAGCCAGTATGGAAGAAGTCGCGCGCCAGCACATCCTGGCCATGCTCGAACAAACCGGCTGGGTGATCGAAGGCCCAAGAGGCGCGGCCATCCTGCTCAACCTGCATCCCAACACCTTGCGCAGCCGCATGAAAAAACTCGGCATCAAACGGCAATAGTCGAATCAAGACACAAGAGCATGGAGTTCAAGCTTTAGCTTGCCGGGCGCGCGCCGCGCGCCAGACAGCCTGAAGGCGGAACTCCATGCTCTTGAACTCCATGCTCTTGTTCATCCTGTCGAATTTTTGCGGCGAACTCCTCAACGCATTGCCACGTCCTTTGGCCGCACACCCGCCACGTTCAGCCGCATGCGATACAAACCCGTGCGCGCGCATAGATACAGCGTCTTTCCATCCGCGTCGCCCCAAGCCATGTTGTGCACGTGTTGCGGCACGATGATCGTGCCCAAGTGTTCGCCCTGTGGCGAAAGCACCCACAAGCCGCCGGGGCCCGACACATAAACGTTGCCCGCCTGATCCACCTTGACGCCGTCAATCGCGTCTGCGCCCGGCGCGCTGGTCAGGTCGAAGAAGAGCTTGCCGTTGCGCAACGTGCCGTCGGCTTGCACCTCGTAACACATCACGACCTTTTTGTGATCGTCCCAGTTGCCGACGTAAAGCAGCTTTTCATCGGGCGAGAGCGCGATGCCGTTGGGCCCGCTGAATTCCTTGGTCAGCAATTGCAGCTTGCCCTGCCGCAACGAATAGACGCCGCTGAACGGCAATTCCTTGCGCGGGTCGTCGCCGAATTTCGGCAAGCCGAACGGCGGGTCGGTGAAAAACAGCGTGCCGTCCGCAGCGTAGACCAGATCATTCGGGCTGTTGAGGCGCTTGCCCTCGAACTTATCCGCCAGCACCGTCTCGCTGCCGTCTTTTTCCAAACGCAACACGCGGCGATTGCCATGCTGGTTGATCGTCAAGCGCCCCATTGCATCGAGTGTCAGCCCATTCGAGCCGGGCTGGTTGTATTCGCCGATGTCCGCGCCCGCATAACCGCTGGGCGTGCGAAAGACTTCGAGCTTGCCGGGGTTGTTGTTTTGCGGCGTGTATTGCCAGATGGTGTTGCTATTGGGATCGCTGAAGAGCAACGCATCATTGGCCCAGATCGGGCCTTCGGTAAATTTGAAGCCTTCGGCCAGTTTGAAAATCTTCGGGTTCGGCCCGACGATTTTCTCGATGGCGGCGGCATCGCGTTTGACGATCTGCACATTGATTTCGCTAGGCACGATGGCAAACGGCCCGGTCTGTTCGGTCGGATAAAATTCCAGCTTCGCCTCGCGCACCCAGATGAAATTGGTCGGCGGATTCGAGAGCGGCCCGTTGATGCCGAAGATCGCCAGTTGAATCTGCTGCCCCGGTTGCACGTCGCGCCCAATCACCAGGCGGTTCGGCGCATTCCAGCCGCTGATCACCGAACCGCCCATCTGCCCCAAATAACGCGACAACTCGCCATTCACCCACACCTCTGCGTAATCATCCAGCGCCGTTTGAAACACAATCGTCGAACCTTTGGTTTCGACATTGCCGACGCGTTCGGGCACCGTCAGCCGTATGCGATACCAGTTGAAACACA
>JANOWX010000621.1:0-1796 GCA_031418175.1 Acidobacteriota bacterium
GACGTCCCGTCCGCATAAGGAAAAAGCCGCGCAGCTTCCTTTTCCCTGGCTTCCGCTCTTAGCCAAAGAACGGTATAAGGAGTTGTGCGTTTACAGACAGCAGACGGGACGCCCGCGCTCCCAGTTACAAATTTGTTTCAACCTTTGGCCTATGAAACCACATCACTTCATCAGTTATTCCTCGGCGGACGCTTTTGATTTTGCGGTGAAGCTTTGCGATGAACTGACTGCCGGGCCGCCCGCATTGCCGGTCTGGATGGACAAGCGCCGCCTGGTTGCAGGCGAGGATTGGGACGAGCAACTCGTCGAGGCTATAAGGACGTGCGAGAGTGTTATCTTCGTGATGACGCGTGACAGTGTGGCAGCAAACTCTGTCTGCAAGCAGGAATGGACGCGCGCACTCAGCTACAAAAAGCCCATCATCCCGGTCAGGTTGCACTCCGATGCCGAAATGCCGTTTCGATTGGAGCCGCGCCAGTTCATTGATTTCAGCGGCAACTTCGAACAGGCGCTCGCCCGGTTGCGCAAAGACCTTCAGTATCTCGCCTCGCCTGCGGGCGAGCTGCAACAATTGAAACTGCGGCTGGCGGATGCTCAACGCGCAATACGCCGCGCGATGAATGAAGCCGAGCAAGTGCGCGTCCAGGACGACATTATGCTGCTGGAAAAACAGATCGCCGACCAGCAGCGTGTAATTATGGATGCGGACGGGAAGCCAGCGCCGCAACCACGCCAACAACCTCCTCAACAGGCCACGATAACTTTGCAGCCGCAACCGGAACTGAAGCCTCAACCGAAAATCCTGTTGCAGTTCGATCCCATGCCCGTTTTGCCGGAACCGGAAGATGTGGTAGCGAAAATTGACGTGCGGGGTGCGTCAGTCGGGCCCGCGCCCGTTTTGCCGGAAGATGTGGTAGCGAAAATTGTGGTGCCGGGCGCGCTGGTCAAACCCGCACCCGTTTTGCCAAATGGTGTGGCGGAGTTTCAATTCACGACCGTGACGCTGGAGGCGCGCGGGCAGGAGCTTGAACGACGCACCCGGCGCGCGTGGCAATTGCCCGAAGACCTGGGCGATGGCGTGACCTTGGAGATGGTGTCGCAGCCGGGCGGCGAATTCCTGATGGGTTCGCCGGAGACTGAAGCCGGGCCTGGCAATGATGAAGTGCAGCATCGCGTGCGCCTGTCGCCGTTTTGGATGAGCAAGTATCAGGTGACGCAGGCGCAATGGCGCGCGGTAATGGGCAAGCTGCCGCAGATCGAAGAAAAGCTTCTCGGCGCGCAACGTCCGGTGGTCAATGTCTCGTGGGATGACGCGACGGTGTTTTGCCAAAAGCTTGCGGCGCAAACCGGGCGCGATTACCGGTTGCCGACCGAGGCTGAATGGGAATATGCCTGTCGCGCGGGCACGACAACGCCTTTTGCCTTTGGCCCAACGATCACGCCCGCTGTCGTCAATTACGATGGCAACTATCCCTACGGCCAGGCGGCGAAAGGTTTGTATCGTGAGCAGACGGTTGACGTGGGCAGTCTGGGCGTGGCGAATGATTTCGGGCTTTACGACATGCACGGCAATGTGTGGGAATGGTGCCGCGATTGGTACGGCGCGGGTTATTACGAAGAGTGCCGCAAGCAGGGCACGGTCGTTGATCCGCCAGGGCCGTCGAAAGGGCAGTATCGTGGGCTGCGGGGCGGTTCGTGGATCGATCTATCGTGGTACTGCCGTTCGGCTGACCGCAACGTTAATGACGCGCGCGGCTTCAACGGCGATGTCGGTGTGCGTGTCGTGGTTCCGGCGA
>JANOWX010000622.1:0-1532 GCA_031418175.1 Acidobacteriota bacterium
AGATGCCAACAATTATGTACAATTGCTTCAACAAAAGACTCGTCTCCTCCGACCGTGAAGACGCGCTTGAGTCCTTGCTGCAGGCCCCACACGACGGTCAGCGCCATGATGATGAGGCCGATGCCGCCGACGGTCAGAAGCGTTGCGGTGCGTCGCACCATCAGGCTGCGCAAGTTCACCTTGACGGGAATGGGCATCAGTTCCTCCTCAGTCCGTCGATGACCGGGCGCCGGGCTGCGATGATCGCGGGCACGATTCCCGCCACGGCGCCGAGAAGCACGGAGCCCGCCAGGAGCGCGATCACCGCCGGGAGCGTCAGCGTCGGCGGGAACCACAGCATCGGGACGCTCAATCCCCGGAGGACGAAGAACCACCACGTCACCAGCGCGAATCCGCCGACGCCGATCAATCCAGCCACCGTCGAGAGCAGCACCGACTCGGCCACGATGAATCCGACGATGCGCCGCGGGAGGAAGCCGATCGCCTTGAGGATCGCGACCTCGCTCGTGCGTTCGCGCACGGCCATCGCCATCGTGTTGCCCGACACCAGCAGGATCGTAAATGTCACCGCCGCGCAGATCGAAAGCAGGATCAGCTTCACGTTGCCCAGAAAGCCGACGAAGCTCAGCGCAAAGGCCTGCTCGGTTTCGGTCTTGGTTTGCATGGGCGCGTTGCGGAACTTGTCGTCAATTGCTTTGGCCACGGCATTCGAATCTTCGATGCGTTCGAGCCGGATGGTGTAGGTGCCGACGACATCGCGGAACCCGGCCTGCGTGGACAAGCTCTCGTTCAGGTATTTGTAGTGGAAGAAGAGGGTCTCATCCTCTGTGGCGCAATCGTAGATGCCGCGAATGACGAGGTCGAGCTTGACCGGGAAGATGTCGCCGTCAATCACGACGCGGTCGCCGATTTTGAAGTTGTGCCGCGTCGCCGTCTTGCGGCCCACGATGCAGGCGGATTGTTCTTGCAGGAAGGCCGCGCGCTCAGCGTCGGGCAGCTTGTATTCGGGATTGACCACGGCCAGTTTCTCGCCCTCGATGGCAAAGCGCCCGAAAAAATTGGCCGGGTCGCGCGCGTCCTTGTACGTCCCGCCGAACCATTGAAAGATCATCGCCTCTTTGACGCCGGGGATTTGCTTGATCTGGGCCTGGTACGCCAGCGGCAGCGGATTGGCGAGCGAGACGCGGTTGCGCGTAATCAACCGTAGCGCCTGATCGGGCGTCACTTCGGCGTGAAAGAACGAGTTGTAAAGCGCCAGCAGCGTGCCCAACAGACAGAGCGAGGCCGCGATGCTGATGATGGTCAGCATGCTGCGGCGGCGGTTGCGCAGGCTGTTTTTGAAGATCAAGGGAAGGTGGCGAAACATGGGATGCTCCTTCGGAATTGTGGGGCGGGGTGTTTACCCGCGCTGGCGTGTTTTTGTTCGGGTAAATAAACCGCGCCACAAAACCCCGACAATTTTAACATTAAAAAAACACCAATGCCGGACCCGCGCAAACATGAAAAGTTTGTTTAAATTTATAAGTGTTTTT
>JANOWX010000623.1:0-3031 GCA_031418175.1 Acidobacteriota bacterium
AGATCAGTTGCACGCCCAGTTCCGCTGTCTTGTTGGAAATGTCCAGCACCGGGTTCACTTCGGTCAATTCAAACGAGAGCATCTTGCCCGAATCGGCGATCTTCTCCATTGCCAGATGGCTTTCGCGGTACGTTGGCCCGCCGGGCACGGGTGTGCCGACGCCGGGCGCGTAATCAGGGTCTACGAAATCCATGTCCATCGTTACGTGAAAGCCCGCCGTACGTCTTGAGGCCAGCCACATCGCTTCATCCATCACGGCGCTCATGCCGCGCTCGTCCAGTTCGCGCATCGTGACGACGCGGATGCCGGAGGCTTTCAGCGCCGTGGCTTCATCGGCATCCACGCTGCGCGCGCCGATCAACACGCAATCTTCGGGATGGACTTTGGGCGCGAAGCCGCTGATGTGCGTCAGTTCGCGCGCGCCGTGGCCCAGGATGGCGGCGAAAGGCATGCCGTGGATGTTGCCGGAGGGCGACGTTTCGGGCGTATTCATATCGCCGTGCGCGTCGAACCAGATGACGCCGACTTTCTGTTCGCGTTTGTGATGAAAGGCCGCGAGACCGGCGACGCTGCCGATGGCGATGGAATGATCGCCGCCCAGCACGATCGGAATCGCGCCGTGTTCGAGCGCGGCTTCGACCTGGTCGGCCAGCTTCTGGCAGGCGGCGGCGATTTCGGGCAGGTATTTAGCGGTGGCGTGGTGCTCCTGCAACATCTCAGGGTTGCGCACCGGGATGTTGCCCGCGTCGGTGACTTCGTAGCCCAGTTTTTCCAGCCGTGCATTCAGATCGGCGACGCGCACGGCGGACGGGCCCATGTCCACGCCGCGCCGGTCAGCGCCCAAATCCATCAAGACGCCGATGATCGTGGCTTTTTTTGACATCACAATACCTTTAGAAGCTCGCCCACGAAGCCACACGAAGGAGCACGAAGCAGCGTGAAGAGGCCGTAGACAGGATGAACAGGATTGCGGGCTGGATTGACAAGATGATGTTTCGGGTCACGCCAGCTTGAGCATCTTCCTTAAATCCTGGCGTAAATCCGACGAAAATCTTGTTCATCCTGTCTACGCCTTCTTCGTGCTTCTTCGTGTGGCTTCGTGGGAAGAGTTATTTCACCGCTTTGATCAGCGCAAACGCCCAATCGTGTTTGCTGCGTTCGCGCAACACCTTGACCGTTTGTTGCCGGAAGCCGGCGGCGCGCAGCATCTCGGCCAACGTCTCGGCCTGATAAAACCGCGCGTTCGCTTCGATTTCGTCGCGTGCAATGAAGCGGTAGTAAAACTGCCGCCGGGCCGCGCGCCACGCGCTGGCCTGCACGGGCGCCAGCTCGTCCGCGATGATCAGCCGTCCGCCCGGTTTCAACACTCGATAGGCCGCTGCAAGAAAGGCTTCGGCGGGCAGGCGATGAAAGGCCATCGCGCAGGTGACCACATCGAAGCTGTCATTGTCGAAGGGCAGTTTGTCGGGCTGCGCCTCGCGCCACTCCAGCCGGCGGCTGACTTTGGCCGAAAGCGCCGCCAGCCGCGCTTGTTCGAGACGTTCGGCCGTGTCGGCGCCGATGATGCGGCCCTGGTCGCCGACGCGCCCGACGAATTGGCGCGCGATCACGCCGCTGCCGGTGGCCGCGTCGAGCACTTGCATGCCCGGCTGCGGTTCGGCGGCTTCAATGATCTGTTGGAGCGTTTCTTTGTAATCGAGTTTGGTGCGTTGGCGGAAATCCGCCGCGATCTTTTCTTCAAACTCGCTCAGCCAGGCCGTCAGGTGAGTGACGGCCTGTGTGGGAGCAACGGTTTTCGGCAGCACTTCGGCGGCCTGTATTTCAAATGTAGTAGCCATAACTCTTCTTCTCTTTGGTAACGGGGCAATCAGGGGGAGAAGAGCGGTTAGAATTGAAAATTGAAAAGTGAGCAGTGAAAAGTGAAAAGTGGTGAGCTACTTTTCACTGTTCACTTTTCACTGTTCACTTACCTCAGGGTTTCAAACGATACAGCATACGGGGGAAGGGGATGGTTTCGCGCACGTGTTCGAGGCCGCAGACCCAGGCGACGCAGCGTTCGATGCCCATGCCGAAGCCGCCGTGCGGGACGGAGCCGTACTTGCGCAAGTCGAGATACCAATCGAACGCCTCTTCGGGCAAGCCGTGCGCGGCGATCTGTTTGAGCAGATAGTCCAATGACGACGCGCGTTCGCCGCCGCCGATGACTTCGCCGTAACCTTCGGGCGCGAGCACGTCCACGCAAAGCGCCAGATCGGATCGTTCAGGATCAGGCTCCATATAAAACGCCTTGATCGCGGCGGGGTAGCGATGCACCAACACCGGCTTTTCAAATTGCGACGAAAGGTACGTCTCATCCGGCGCGCCGAAATCGCCGCCCCATTCGAAGCGGTTCTCGACTTTGCCCTCGGCGTGCGCGGCTTGCAGCATCTTGACCGCGTCGTCGTATTGCAAACGCGGAAAGGGCGGCATGACTTTTTCGAGTTGCGTGGTGTCGCGTTCGAGAATCTTCAATTCCTCCTGCCGCGTTTCGAGCGCGCGCCCGACCACGTAGCTGATGAAGTTCTCGGCCAGTTCCATCACGTCGTTCAGCTTGGCGTAGGCGACTTCCGGCTCGACCATCCAGAACTCGGTCAAGTGGCGGCGCGTCTTCGATTTTTCGGCGCGGAAGGTCGGGCCGAAGCAATAGACCTTGCCGAAGGCGGCGGCGGTCGCTTCGTTGTAAAGCTGGCCCGATTGCGAGAGGTAGGCTTTCTCGTCGTCGAAGTAATTCACCTCGAACAGCGTCGTCGTGCCTTCGCAAGCGGCGGGCGTGAAGATCGGCGTGTCGCAGAGCGTGAAGCCGTTGTTGTCGAAGAAGTCGCGCACGGCTTTGATGATCGTATGGCGCACGCGCAGGATCGCGTGTTGCCGCCGCGACCGCAGCCACAGATGCCGATGATCCATCAGGAATTCGACGCCGTGCTCTTTGGGTGTGATCGGATACTCTTGCGCCTGATGCACCAGCACGAGCGTTTTGACATCCAGTTCATAG
>JANOWX010000624.1:0-2075 GCA_031418175.1 Acidobacteriota bacterium
TGCGAACGGCGCGGGTTTGCTCTTCAATCCGCTGCCGAGCCCGGTACGCTTGCTCGAAACGCGCGCGGCGTTTAGCGGCTGCACCAACCCTGGCATGCCGATTACGGGCAATCTGACGACGGCGACGCATACGCAAATGGCCGCGAACTTCTGCGGCCTGCCCGCGAGCGCGCAAGCCATCGTCGGTAACGTGTCAGTGGTGAACACCACGGGCGCGGGCTTCCTGACGCTGTTCCCCGCGAATTTGACGACGGCGCCGCTGGTGGCAACGTCGAACTATCCGGCGCCTGCGACGTTTGGTTACAACCGGCATTACTTCGTGGGGCTGAGCCCGGCGGATGGCAAGTTCAAGGTGTTGACGCAATTCACGACGGATTTGATTTTGGATGCGTCGGGGTACTTTGCGCCGTAGGGCAGCAGCAACAGATACAGAATGTTGCGCGCGGCAGACCGGACTTGTCACGGTTTGCCGCGCTTGTTTTTGATGCTTGCGGGGTGAAGGCAATTCTGCTTTGCGTCAGGCTTGCGTGTGCGCCACCGCTTCCCGATGTTCGCCAGTGCGAGAATGGTTTCCCTATGCTGACCGCTGACCTCGCAATTCACACCCAACGGGGCGACAAAATCACGCCGCGTTACCTTGACGCCCAAGACCCGCGCCAGTTGCAGACGGCGGCGGATTTGATCCTGCTGGTGCGCCAACACGCGGGGCAGCGGCGCGGCGCGTTGCAACAGGCGTTGGACGAATACATCGGCACCGGCACCGATTACAAAGTGCTGCGCGGCCTGATCAAGCTGCTGCTGGAGCGCTGCGAATTTGAGAGCGTCAGTGTGCGCAACGCCGCCGAATTGCGCCACAAGCTATTCTTCAAAGCCGTTGAACAACATCCCGTCGTCACCGCTGAAACGCGCCAACAAACACTCGCCACCCTCGCCGCCGAATTGGTTTGCACGCCGGAAGAAGTGGTGCAGGGCCTTTACGCCGACCTGTCCGACAATCAAATGCTGACGTTGATTGATGAACTCGATGCGCCGCAATTGCTGGATCGGTACAACGTCGCGCAAGCCCAGGCGCTGCTCTATCGCTGTTCTGAAATTCGTTTGTGGATTGCGGCTCCGACGAACCATGACAACGCGCACCGCACGCGCGAGTTGTTTCAAGCGATCAAGGCCTTCCGCCTGATCCACGCCATTCGCGGCAACGCGCGCACGGGTTATGAAGTGCGGCTGAGCGGCCCGGTCTCGCTCTTTCATCGTTCGCAACGCTACGGCGTGCAGATGGCAGTGTTCCTGCCCGCGCTGTTGTTGCAGGAAGGCTGGCAGATGCGCGCCGAGATCGAGACCAAACGCGGCAAGGCCTTCTTTCAACTCGACAGCACGCAGCGCAAATTGCGTTCGCATTACCTGGCCGAAGCGGTCAGGCCAAACGAAGCGTTGCTGGAAAAATTGGTGCAGGATTGGCCGAGCTTTGGCAGCGAGTGGTCACTGACGGTGAACCAAGCGGTGCTCGACCTGGGCGAGACGGCGCTGGTGCCGGACTTGGTTTTTACGCATCCGCAACTGGGCACGGTTCATTTAGAGATGCTTGGTTATTGGACGCCGCGTTATTTGCAAGACCGGCTGTTGGTGTTGGAACGCGGCAAGGTGGCGAACTATTTATTCGTCGTGGTCGAAGAACTGCGTTGCAGCCGCGAAGGCCCGCCGTCATTGCCGCCGCACGTGCTCGTTTGCAAGACGGCGTTAAAGGCGAAGGAAGTCGCCAAAGTGTTGGCCAACCTCAGTGCGGTACCGCGCGCGTGAGCAATCCGCTGCGGCCCTTAGTGGAGCGTCGCCAGCGCGCGCAAATACCGGTCAATCTCAGCCGCTGATTGCAGCCGGATGACCTTCACGCGGCCTGCGCACTGGCTGAGCAAGCCGACAATTTTTGGGCGCGTCCGCCGGCGATAGTTCCAAATCCAGAGCAGGAATTTCAGGCTGAAATGTTCTGGACAGCCCGCCGCCATTTCGGGGCGTGTGGTGTTGCGATACTGCGCCAGCCGCTTGAGCACACGCCACACGCACAAGGCTTCGCTCTCGCC
>JANOWX010000625.1:0-8186 GCA_031418175.1 Acidobacteriota bacterium
ACGCAGCGCTTCTAGCGTACAGTCTCGGCCAAAAACGTCTTCCTGCCGGAAGACGACGGTCTGCCGCCGAGACTGTACGCTAGAAGCGCTGCGTACCCAGGTTATTTCAATTCCAATAAATGCTTGCCGATTAAATCTCCATACGATTGATAACCGTTGCCCGCAAACTCCTTCACAAAGCTCTCCATCGTTTGCAGCAACTGCGTGCTGTAATAACCATTCACCGTTTGCGGATGTTCGTACCCCAGCGAGCCGTTGAAGTAACTGCGGATAAACACTGAGTTATCCGCGCGCGGTAACTGCCGCACGTTCTCAGCGAATTGCTCAAACGTGCTGCCGTAACCGCGCATCAGGTAAAACTCTACGTTCGATGTGTAAAAGGCCGAAACCTTTTCGCCGCGTTCGTTGAGGTACTTGCCGATGTTGGCGAGCGCGCTCTTGCCGGCCAGGTCGCCGACGACGGGGATGACGAGGTGTTTGTCTTCGAGCGCTTTGACGTACTGGAAATCGTCTTCGTTGACGAGGTAGTTACATTGTTTGCCGGTCAAATCTTTTTCGAGTAACAGCGTGCGGTAATCTGGATAGTACCAGCGCGAGCCGCGCCCTTTGCTGGTAAACCGTAACTCAAGTCCGGCGTCAAAAAAGGCCTGATGGATGCGTTTGATGTTATCCAGTTCGTCGGCTTTGAGCGGCAGGCCGAAGGCTTTGACGCGGGTTTGTATCTCGGCGCGCGTTTGCTCGAATAACGCAAGCTTCTTCGGCGTCTTGTCAATGTATTCGACAATCTGCGCGATGGTTTTGGCGTCCCAGGCTTTGACATCCGCAGGCACAAGTTTGCCGAAGATGTGGCAGAGGTATTCCAGCCGGTTGCGCGACATCGAGAACAGCGCCTTGAACCAGAGATGCTGCAATAGATTGTCGCGGCGAATATCAATCATAAAGGCCAGCTTCGGGCGAATCTGTGCGATGTAAGTGAAGCCGGTGTCTGGGCCTACGCCGATGTAAGCGCCGCCCGTGACGTTGCGTTTGCGCAGCGCGCCCATTACGTGCTGGAATGAGGATTCGTTCGAGATCAGGTTGTCGGAATCGAAATAACCGCCGGATTCGGAAAGGCGTTCGATCAGGCGGGCGAAGTCGGTGTTGGCAGCGGTTGACGCAGCGGGCGTTGGTTTGGCTTGTTGGGCATGTAACTGGCGCGATGGGAAGATCGGCGCTTGTGCCAGTGCGCAAAAGAGCAGGCCAGCGAAGAGCAATTTTCTATCCATCGTTGTCCCCCGAAGTATGGTGAACCGGTTGTCGGTGTGGCTTATAAATAAAGCTCAGCCGCGCCGCCTTCAAAGTATTCATCCAGGAAGTCGCGGACATCTTTAACTGTAACGTCTGCTTGTTCCGTCTTGGAATAGATCGTCACCAGCGTAATTTGCGTGTCGTTTTTCAAATAGTAGATCACTCGGTAACCACCACTTTTGCCTCTCTGTAGATCGCTATTCCGCACGCGAACTTTGTAGATCACGAGTGCGATGCCGGGCACTTGATCACCGGGAGTTTCACCCGCCTGCAACTGCTCGATCAACGGTCTGACATCAGAGCGGATGTGCCGGTACTTCTTCGCCAGGTTGCGCAGATTGCGCCTGAACGTTGGGGTGGTATCTACTTTGATTGGTTGTTCAGTCACTCTGCGTCAATGCTCTCCCAGAGCTTTTCAATCGGTTCTGTCTCGCCTCTGAGCGCCTCTTTCATGCCTTGCCGGAAGCTTTCAACCGCCGGATTGAGCGTGACGCTTTCACGGTAGACGCGCACGATCTGCAACAGGTTCGGTAAATACTCGCTGGGCGTTTGATTGATTTCGTTACGTAGTTGCTGTTTGTAATTCGTGACAGACATAAAATTCCTCGCTGGTTGGAGCGTTCAATTCGCCCGCATCGTTTGTCCTGCGTTCACACCACTCGCTTTCCAGATCAATTCACGCGGCCAAAGGTTCTGTTGCAGGAAGGGCAAATACTCCTGTTCGCCGCGCACGTAATAACCCAGGAAGGCGATGCTATAAGCATTGATCACCGCATAGGTCGTCTCCATCGAAGTGAATTCAAACTCCTCGCCGGTCGCGCGCCGCTTGCCCTTGCCGATGCCGTCGCCGAAGTTCTTGTCCAGCTTGAACACGTCAGTGAATGAATAGTGGCCGCCGTCTTTCAACTCCAACAAAAACGCCGGGCCGGTGTGTTTGGCGTGGTTGTCGCGCACAAGTTTGTTGCCTGCTTCTTTGATGGTGGTGTCTTCGCTGCCGAGCATGTATAGCGAGGGCACGGTCAGGTTGGTGTGGTCTTCGGGCGCGCCGGACATGGCGAGCACGGCTTTGAAGCGTGTGTCTTCATCGGCCACGCGGATCGCGGTCATCGAACCGAAGGACATGCCGGCGGCGACCGGTTTGCTCAGCTCGAGTTTGCCCGCGAACCGGCTGTCAGCGCCGTTCTGCCAAAGCGTGATTTGATCGAGCAGGAAGCTCATATCTTTCGGGCGGTCAATCCACGACTGTTCGCGGCCATTGTTCTGATAAAGGATCGGCTTGCCGTTGAGCAGCGTGACGATGGCATTGCCAGTGTGATCGGCTGAGACGACTACGTAACCGTGCGAGGCCAGGTAATCGCACCAGAAGGTGTTTTGCATGCGCATGCCGCGATTGCCGTGCGAAAAGACGATGACCGGGAAGCGGCCTGCGCGTACGCGGGCGTCACGGACGGCGTCGTTGAAATACTGCTGATCCAGTTCGGCAATGGGTTTTTTGAAGGCCAGCTTGAGCAGGCCGTCCAGTTGCGGCGTGATGCCGCCGGGGAAGAAATTCGAGAGTTTGTTTTTGGGCAAGCCGCGCGCGTCATCCGCCGCCGGATACCAGATTTCGGTGACCAGCGTGCGCGGTTCTTTGGTCGCGGCGTCGGCGCGTTTGTGGTCAACAAACACCGTGGTCGTCACGCCGACCGCGTAAGGGCCTGGCTTCAGCGGATCGAGGGGTTTGGCCGCGGCGGTTAGGTAGCAGAGTGAAAGCGCTAGCAGCGCCAAGCGGATATTCCAGCGAACGTTTTGCATAATCCTGTTCCTCTTCGCAATCATCTTCGTAATTTGGGGTGATTCAGTTATATTCGGAGCGCCGCGATTTTACGCACAAACGCAAAGCAGCGCCAACGCAAAGCAATCTAAATTCCGGAGAGTTGAATGCCTACGACGAAACATAAGAAGAAGACTAAGCCCGCCCGCCAGGCTGCGCCCAAGCAGACGCCGAAGACGCCTCGCAAGAAGGCTGCCAAGAAAGCACGTCCAAAGAATAAACCTGCCGCACCAAGCAACACAGCGCCGCCCGCGCCGCCCGCACAGTTGGATTACAAAGGGATCAAGACGCTCGCCTTCGACATCGGCGGTTCGGGTTTGAAGGCTTCGATCCTTGATGAAAAAGGCGAGATGCTGACGGCGCGTGTGCGGATGGATACGCCGCGACCCTGCCCGCCGCGCGTCCTGCTGGAAAAATTCAAGGAGTTGATCGCGCAATTGCCGCCTTATGACCGGGTCTCGGTCGGCTTCCCCGGTGTGGTGCGGCACGGGCGCACGCACTCCGGCGTCAACCTAGACCCGCAGGGGTGGAAAGGATTCGACCTGCAAACGGCGCTGAAAAAGCTGACCCTCAAACCCGTCATCGTCATCAACGACGCCGATATGCAGGGCCTCGGCGCGATCAAGGGCCAGGGCGTAGAGTTGGTGCTCACGCTCGGCACGGGCCTCGGCTCGGCGCTGTTTGAAGACGGACGGCTGGCCCCGCATTTGGAATTGGCGCACATCCCTTTCCGCAAGGGTGAGACTTATGAACAACAACTCGGCAACAGCGCGTTCAAAGAGGTCGGCAAGCGGCGCTGGAGCAAGCGCGTGCAAATGGCGATTGCTTGTTTCCGCACGCTGACCAATTTCGACAAGTTATATTTGGGCGGCGGCAATGCCGAAAACCTGTCGTTCAAGCTGCCGCATGATATTGAGATTGTCTCGAACACGTATGGCATCAAGGGCGGCATCTGGGTGTGGAAGGATCCGAATCTGCGTGATGGCATCTCGAAATAAAGGATGAAGGATGAGGGATGAGGGATGAAACAGCAGATGAAGTTCACCCCTCATCCTTTATCCCTCATCCTTTCAAAATTATGCCGCTTTACATAGTCGCCACACCCATCGGAAATCTCGAAGACATCACGCTGCGCGCCCTGCGCATCTTGCGTGAGGTTAATGTTATCGCCTGCGAAGACACGCGCCACACCGGGCGAATGCTGCAACACTTCGGCATCAGCAAACCGCTGGTCAGTTACCACGAACACAACGAACGTGAGCGCGCGCTCGAATTAGCCGAACGCATGGCGAAAGGCGAAAGCGTCGCGTTGGTGAGCGATGCCGGGACGCCGGGCATTTCCGATCCGGCCTACCGCATCGTGACGGCGGCTATCGAACAAGGCATCGCGGTCGTGCCGATCCCTGGCCCGGCGGCGTTGATTACGGCCTTGATCGCGTCGGGCTTGCCGACGGATGCGTTTTTGTTTGCGGGTTTCCTGCCGCCCAAGCAGCAAGCGCGGCGGGCGCGGTTGGAAGAGTTGCAAACCCAGCGCGCCACGCTCGTTCTTTACGAAGCGCCGCACCGCTTGCGCGAAACGCTGGCCGATGCGTTGGAAATTTTGGGCGACCGGCAGGCCGCCGTTGCGCGCGAATTGACCAAGCTGTATGAAGAGTTCGCGCGCGGGACATTGCAGGAATTGCAGGCGCGGTTCTGCGCACAAGAGCCGCGCGGGGAACTGGTGCTTGTCATCGCCGGCTGGCGTGCCGATAATGCGGCCCCGAGCGCGTCCGGTTCGATCACGGAACAGATCGAACAGTTGATGCGCGAACTGGAACTCGGCCGCAACGAGGCGTTGAAACAGGCGGCGCGGTTGCGCGGAATTTCAAAGAACGAGGCTTATCAGTTGTTGTTGGAGGAGAAGCACGATGAAGAATGTGAGTGAGTTGCTGGCGAGTGTTCAGAAAAGCAAAAGGCAAAAGGCAAAAATCAAAAAGCAAAAATGCGGCACGTTTTCTTTTACAGAGAGACAAGTGCCGGCCTTTTGCCTTTTGCTTTTTGCCTTTTGCCTTTTGCTTTTTTCTGCCGCGACGACGCAGGCACAGTTGCTCAAAAAATCCGACTACGGCGTCGGCGTCACGATTGCCGTCTATCAATTCGATGATTTGAAATCAAAGAAATTCGGCCTGGTGACCAAGCTCAAGCAAACCGTTTCGACTTCGGAAGAAGAGATCGAATACATCACGCGCACGTTTGGCGCGGAAGATATGAAGCTGCGGCATTTGCGTCCGTCGGTCGGGTTGCGCGAGGGCGAGCCGTTCACTGACACCCAGCCGATGAACGAAAAGCCGTTCACGCTGACCGTCACGCCGCGCCTGATCACGCGCGAAGAAGTCAGCTTCGATCTCAAGGTGCAATACGGCAATCAGGTCTTGCTGGAATTCACCAGCATCTCGGCGAATAACTATGAGACGGTCATGCTGCGCGGCGAACGCGGCGGCTTCGGCATCCGCGAATTCAAAGGGCCGGAGGGCATGGAATCAGTGCCCGAAGCGCGCGCCCTGCTCATTACCGTGACGCCCGCGATCATCGTCGCCAAAGGCTTGCAGAACAGGCCGTCAGACATCTCGCGGCCGACCGATGCCTACGGCTCGAAAGTCGAATTGAGTGCGAGCGACACGTTTGAACTGCCGACGCTCATCAATCGCCAGCCGCTTAAGTTTCCCCCAGGCGCAACGCCGCGTGGTTCGATCACCATGGAATGCGTCGTCACGCCCGAAGGCCGCGTCACCAACGTGCGCGTGCTCGATACGCCCGACCCTGCCTACAACGTCAAAGCCGTCGAAGCGTTCCGGCAATACCGCTTCAATCCGGCCAAGCTGAACGGGCGCGCGACCTATGCGACGTACCGCGAGACGATTGTGTTTGATAAACCGAAACCGCTGTGAGATGCGAAAGGGGAATGCATGGCAACCGAACTACAAATGGAACAACGGCTGGCTGCGGTCGAAGCCGCTATCGGTGAATTGCAATTGCGGCTGACGGTCTTGCCGCCCGCCGCGAATTGGCTGGAGCGTGTCAGCGGTTCGTTTAAGGATAAGCCTGCTTTTGACGAGGTGTTGGCCCACGGGCGCGCGTTGCGCGAGGCAGATCGTCCGCTGGACGAAACGAATGGGCAGCAATGAAGTATTTGCTCGACACCGACCATCTCAGCATCCTGCAACGGCAAACTGGTGTGCCGTATGCCAGCTTGCGGGCCAAGCTTTCCCGCGTTCCGCTCTCAGAATTAGCTTGTTCGATCATCAGTTTTCACGAACAGGCGCTTGGCTGTCACGCCTACCTCAATAGCGCCAAGAACCCGCAAGCAGTTATCCAGGGATACGAAATGTTGGCACAGGTGCTGCAAGACTTTGTCGCCATACCTGTGTTGCCGTTTGATGCGGCGGCTGTTGCAGCATTCGACGCGTTGCGCGTGCGCGGGGTACGTATCGCAGTCATGGATTTGCGGATCGCCGCTATTGCCGTTTCGCGTGGAATGGTGTTGTTGACCCGCAACGCGCGGCACTTCAGTAAGGTGCCTGGTTTGTTATTCGAAGATTGGACGTTGTAACACGCCTGTTCCAGCGAGCAGCAAAATTCCAATGACGCGGCATCTACTCACTACTGAAACGATTTTCAAAGGACTGGTTTTTGCGGTTGACCGCGACCATTTGCGCGAGGCGAACGGCCTGGAAATTGTGCGCGAAGTTGTGCGACACAACGGTGGCGCGGGCGCCTTACCGGTCTTCGACGATGGGCGCGTAGCCTTGGTGCGGCAGTACCGCCATCCGGCGCGCGGCGAGTTGTTGGAAATCCCGGCGGGGAAGTTGGAGGTGGGCGAGACGCCGCTGGAATGTGCCGCGCGTGAGGTCGAGCAGGAAATCGGCTGGCGCGCCGGACGCCTCGAGAAGCTGTGTGAGTTCTACACGACGCCAGGGTTTTGCGAAGAGAAGCTTTACCTCTATTTGGCCACCGATTTGCAGCCATCAGTGCAGCAATTGGATGAGGATGAGTTGGTCGAGATCGTCTATTTGCCGCTGGCCGAAGCCGTGCGGATGGCGCTGCGCGGAGAGATTGAGGACTCCAAAACGCTGATCGCGCTGCTTTGGGCCGAGCGGCTGATCGCTGCCAGCGATAAAGTTTGACGCCCCAGACGCCCGTGTGTAGAGTGGCGGCGGTGGTCGGTGTTTGGCGGCGCGGTGGCCGAATGAGCGGCCACGCGGCAAGCAACTGACAAGTTGGAGTGTGGATGGAAACCGTTGCGGATTACTGTTCAGCTTGTGGGCAAATCTTTCAACCGGGCTTTAGCGAGGCATGCCCGCGTTGTGAGATGGCGCGGCAACCCGGCGCGCAAACGTTACCGGCAGAGGCTCAGGTAACGCGCCAGACGATAGGCTGGGGGGCGGGAACAGGACTGTTGACTTGGGGCATGAGCGTGGCCTTGATGCTGGGCGCGCAATTCATCGTCATGTTTATTTATGTCGGTGTGCAGATGTCGCGCACCGGCAGCATGCCGAAGGAATTGCAGCTTGATTGGTTGCTGGCGATTCTTTCCATTGCCGCAACGATTCCGGCACACCTGCTGACATTGGCCTTTTGCTGGTTCGTCGTCACGGGACGCGGGCAGCAACCGTTCTGGCAGAGCATGGGCTGGGGCTGGCATCCGCAATTCAAATGGATACACGCGGCAGCGCTGGCGGGCTTGATGATGTGTGTGGCGATCCTCTTTGCCCAAATCCTGCCGCACCAGGAGACTGATCTCGAAAAGATTTTGAAGCTGGGCACGAGCGTGCGCGTGTTGACGGCGCTGCTGGCGGTGTTGTCGGCGCCCCTGGTCGAAGAGGTCGTGTATCGCGGCGTGCTTTATCCAGGGTTAGCGCGCAACTGGGGCGCTTCGGCGGGCGTGGCGGGCGCGACGTTGTTATTCGCGCTGGTGCACGTGCCGCAGTATTGGAGTAGTTGGGCCGCGCTTTCGACGATTCTGTTATTGAGTTTGGTGCTGACGGTGTTGCGGGCGGCAACGGGCAGCATTCTGCCGTGCATTGCGACTCATTTCTTTTTTAACGGG
>JANOWX010000626.1:0-1884 GCA_031418175.1 Acidobacteriota bacterium
ACCGGCTGTGAGTCTCTGAGTGCGAAAGGCTACGGCGACGCGGTTTCAAACGCGGAAGCAATGGCGTTGAAACGGGCGGCTGCAAAGTTTGGCTTAGGGCTTTACCTCTACGCGAAATAAAGCAAAGGGCTTCCCGCACGTCTCACCGAACGGAAAGCCCTAACAACAACCACGGGGAAGCCCCCGTAGATGTCACTTGCAAGGCGATTCTACAGGCTTCCCTTTCACCATTGAAAGGCAATCGCAATGCAGACCTATCAAGATTACCAAACGAAGCAAACCGAATTCGAGCAAGAGGCCAACGACAAACACGAAACCACGGGCGGGCTCATTCATTGGCTCTTTCTGTTGATTGGCGCGACCATCAGCGCCGGGGCGTCCTACTTCATCGGTCACAAGGGGCTGAGCGGCAATGAATTCTATACGCGGTTCATCGGCGCGCAGAATGCTGCGCTTTTGGTCGTGGCCGCGCTCGATGGCACATTCCTGGCGCTGTGCTATGGGATGGCCTCGTTCCTCAAAAGCAGCGACCAGCGCGCCTTGGCGGGCCGCGCGCTGGTCGTGGTGAAGCTGGTCTTGTGCGCCAACATCCTGGCCGCATTCCTGCTCATTCAGAAAGCCTCTGTGCTGCCTATTGTTGAGGGATACGTCGTCTATGGCGCGCCCTTGGTCATCGGCGCGACGCTCTGGCTGTGGTCTTCCCTCTACGCCAAGCGGCGCAAAAACGTAATGATGGCCCAGGCGCTCGACACCCAAGCCAAGCGCGATGACATCTGGCGCAATCAATACCTGGCGGATCAGCAACGCAACCGTGTGGCTTATGATCTGGCCGCCAATTCGCCCGCGATGAATGCGCTGCGGAATACCGCCGCGCGCCGCAAAGCGATTGAAGCCGTGGCCGCTGAATTCGCCTTGCCCTTTGCCGAAGCCGAACGGATTTACAGCGAAGCTGAACGTAGCCGCACGACCGCGCCGCCATCACAACCCCCGGTGCCGAAACCTACGGCCGTGTGGCGTGGCGGCCAACAAATCAGCAAGGGGATGGATTGGGAGAAAGCCCCAAAAGTCTAGGGCCGGTGATTGTGCCCCCGCCAGCGTGCGCCCCTGGCGAATCATCGGCGACTATCTCGACGGCCCCAGCCGTGTCCGTTCGGAAATCCGAGACGAAGTCCTCTGTTGAAAAACCTTCCGGTAGCGGGTCAGTTGAAAAACCTTCCGGTAGCGGGTTAATCCCGAACCTGCCGGATGGCTGCCCGCTGCCGCCGTTTGAAAATCTGCAATGGGAAGCCAACGCGGCGGGCGGTTGGGAAGCTTGGCATGCGCCGGAAGGATCAAACGCGCCGCGTAAGTCGAAAACCTATCTCGGCTATTTCGGCAAGCGGAAGCTGGCAGAGTGGGAGCGGTTGCCAGCGGATCAGCGTGCTGCTTTGGTTGAGCAGTGGGTGAGCGAGCGGAGAGCAGCGAGGGGCATCAAGCAATAGTGAAAACAACTTCGGTTTCCTGTGACCAATACCACACCCAGACAATGACCTCTCTCACTGTGCTCTTACGGCCTGTCGGCTATCTTGCCCTTGCTGAAACGGAAAGAAAAAGAAGTCCAAAAACTGAAGAGGAAGATTATGAAAAACACTAACTCGAAAACACTGTTCGCATTCGTCAGCGCCGCCCTTTTGTGCGCCACAGCTTTGCTCTCATCGCCATCGCAGCTTGCCGTCCTGGCCTTTGAGAAGATTCAAGGGCAAGACAAGACCGGCAAAAACTGCGAACGAGTTGACACGCCTGGCAGCAGCACGTTCGGGAAGTGCGAGAGCGTGTGTAAGGACAAAGAAATCACCAGAGATGCGCCCAATAACCGCTGGGTCTGCAAGGCGAGCAAAGTTGTCG
>JANOWX010000627.1:0-3019 GCA_031418175.1 Acidobacteriota bacterium
GATCCGACTTCGCAAAAGATTTTGGCGTTCATGCCCAAAGCCGGAGATTACTTTATTGACGATGCGGGCCTGGTCAGAAACTTCATCGTGAATCGTTTTGTGCAACAGGATGAGACGCGCTACACGACGCGCATTGACCATACGATCAGCAACAAAAACAAAATCAACTTCCGCCTGACGACGACGCCGACCGTAGGCATTCGCGGTTTCGGCAGCGACGTGAACGGCAACTCGGCGGCGTATGGCGACGCGAAACAATTTCTGATCAGCGACAATCATATCTTCACGTCTACGGTCGTCAACGAACTGCGGTTGAATTACACGCGCGGCGTATTCAGCGAAGACTTTTCGCCTGAGTTCGCCATCAAGACCGGACGCAGTCTGGCGACGGAATTAGGTTTGCCGACACTGACGCAAGGCGGGCTGCCGCTGTTTTTGTTGAGCAGCGACGGTTCGGGTTACAACGCCTTCGCCAACGTAGGCTCATCGGGTTCGACGAATAATTTCAATCAGGAACAACGCTTCAACATCAACGACATCCTTTATTGGACGCGCGGCAATATGACGTGGAAGTTCGGCACAGACATCAGCCACGCGCGGTTGAACGTCACGCCCTTCTTTGCGGCTTCGGGCGGGCGCTGGGACTTCCGTTCGATTCAAACCAACAGCAATCGCGGCAATAACGTATCGCTCGGCGGCCATCCCATTGCCAGCCTGCTCATCGGCGTGCCTAACGTGGTGGACGTGCGACCGTTGTTGCTCGATTACGGCTATCGCTGGAACAGCTATGCGGGCTTCGTGCAAAACGATTGGAAGGTGCGTCCGAACGTGACGTTGAATCTGGGGATGCGTTATTCGCTGCAATTCCCGCGTTACGAAAAAGACAACCTGCAAGGCGTGTTTCGTCCCGACCTTTCGCAAACCGTCACGCTGACCGAAGCACAACGCCGCATCTTCGCCACGGGCATCGGTATTGCAACGACGGCGGCGATTCCGGCGAGCGTACCGACGACGGCGAATTTGCCGGCCTTCGCTTTTTCCGGCGTGGGCGGACGTTCGCGTTACATCGTTGACGTAGCCTACAAAAACTTCGAGCCGCGTTTTGGCTTCGCGTGGCGTGTGCGTGAAATCGAATTTTTGAAGCAACTGAATTTCGTCGTGCGCGGCGGCTATGGCTTGTCGCATGCGCCGCTGACGGGCAACAACCGCAATCCGAATCCCGATTACGGCTCGTTCACGCAAGCGACTTCGACGACGACGGGTTCGACGGGTACGGCTGATGCGCTGCAACCGATTCGCCTGTCGGGCAACGCGCCTCAAATCGCCGCCGTGTCGTTGGCGCAAACGCTGGGCATCCCTGCTGACGGATTGCTTTACGGCAACAGTATCGTCGTGCCGGGTTTTGCCGATTACGGCGGAGGGAACGCCGACAAAGTGCCTTATTCGCAAAACTGGAATTTGTCGTTCTCGCTCGAACCCTGGCGCAACACCGTGATCGAAGCCGCTTACGTCGGCAACAAAGGCACGCACCTTTACATGCCGCTGGTGAATATCAATCCGCGCGACGTGGCCTTTGTCGAAGCACTCGAAGTGCAGGGCTTGAGCGCCGACACGGCCGTCGCCGATCCGCTCGGTCGCCGCAACCTGCTCAACGCGGCGATTACCGTAGCGCGCGGCAACCTGAACAGCCCTTATCTGGGCTTCGCCAATTTGAGTCGTTTCTTTGACGCTTCGGCGAACAGCATTCGCCACGCGGCTTATGTTGACGTACGCCGTCGCGTCGGGCGCGGCTTGATGTTCACGGCGAATTACACCTTCGCCAAATCCATTGACGATGCGTCTGACGCCAACCCCGACACGCGCGTCATCACCGAAGTCGGCCAAACGCAAGGCCACGTTTTTTACGGCGCATCGCGCAAGACTGATCGCGCGCTTTCGACCTTCGACATCAAACACAATGCGAGTGCGACTTTTGTCTATGACTTGCCCTTTGGCCGCAAAGGCCCTTGGTTGAAAGGCTTGCCGAGCGTATTAAACGAAGTGGTCGGCGGTTGGGTGACTTCGGGCGTGGTGCGTTTGCAAGGCGGCACGCCGTTTTTGCCTTACCTGACCGACACCAATCGTTTAGGCGGAAACAATCGCACCGTCCGCCCTGACCTCGTGTCGGGCGTACCGCTCATCAATCCGTTATGGAATCGCGCGTGTCCGACGGGCATTCAGTCTGACAACGCTACGCCGTGTGAGCCTTATATCAACCCGGCGGCATTCAAGCGTCCGGCGAAAGGCGCGCTGGGCAATGCGCCGCGTACTTTGGAACTGCGCGCCCCAATGCAGGAATACTTCGATTTCTCGTTGCAGAAAAACTTCAAGTTCCCCTTCAACGACAACGACGGCAAACGTCGCATCAACTTTCGCGTAGACCTCATCAACGCCTTCAATCATCCAACCTTCCGCGTCGGCTCGTCGGGTGCGAACGGTTTCACCAACAACGTACCGACCGAGTTCATCAGCGAAGCAATGGTGGTGAATGGCGTCGCGCAAACAGCGGCCAACGTGCCTTTCACAGCGGCGGAATACAACTTGTGGGCGACGGCGAACAGCCGTCCGTTGCAACCGGTGGACGCACAGAACCGCCCGGTCAACGCGATCATTCCCGAACTGGCGGCCATCCGCGCCATGGTGAACGGGCAACGCCCCACGGCCACCGGGCCGTTGCCGCTGAATTTCTTTAGCACTCCGTTGCCGCAAGGCTTTGCGACGAAGCTGCCGAATAATTTCGACGTCTCGACGCTCGAAGGCTTCAAGCTTTACCGCTTACGGCAGGTTTACGACACGGGCTTCGGACAATTGCGCGCGGTGAATAACCCGCGCTACATCCAGTTCGGCATCCGCATCTTTTTCTAAGCCAATCAGGGCTTACACCGCAGTCCAAAAAAATGTGGTGCAAGAGCATGGAGTTCAGACTTTAGCTTGTGCGAACTCCAAGACAGGCTGAAGCCTGAACTCCATGCTCTTGTGC
>JANOWX010000628.1:0-3692 GCA_031418175.1 Acidobacteriota bacterium
CAGCCGGCGCTTTGGAGTCTTCTGAACCGCCGCTCGCACTCGGATCGCTGCCTTCAGGCTGGCCGGGCTGACGGCGTTTGAGCGTGGGCCGTTTGTTTTCGGCGGCCGCATCAGCGCCGCCACGGCCGGCGACCTTGGCATTGGTCAGCGAAATCAAGCGCCCTTTGACCTGGTTGAACTCAGAAGTGTTGAGTGTGTATTCGCTGCGATCAGGGAAGCGCGCGATCAGCGCGTTGACGTTTGCGATGCGCTCGCCAGTCATCGGATGTGTGCTGAAGATACGCGCGAGCGTGCCGGGTTTCTTTTTGTCTTTGGTTTGCAGCTTTTCAAAGAAACTGGCCAAAGCATGCGGGTCATAGCCACACGCCCACATATATTGCGCGCCCAGGCGATCCGCTTCGTTCTCGGCACTGCGGGAAAATTGCAGGAAGCCCATCGGAATTAAGAGGCTCGCCGCTTGCCGCGCGCCAAAGCCGCCCCAGCCGCCCATGAAAATCAACGGCAAGGTGCCCCAGTTGACGAGTTGGCCCTTTGACGCCTGCTCGACGCCGTGCCGGGCGCACACATGCGCAATCTCGTGCGCCATCGGCCCCGCCAATTCGGCCTCGTTGTCGGCTTCGAGGATGAGTCCTTTGTTGACGTAAAAGAAGCCGCCGGGCAGGGCGAAGGCGTTGACCTCGTCGCTCTCGATCACTTTGATGGTGAAGGGAACCTTGGCGTCGGAATGCAACACCAGATTCTGGCCGACTTTGTTGATGTATTCGACCACGATGGGGTCTTCGACAAGCTTGGCTGACTGATCCACTTCGCGGGCAAACTGACGCCCGATATTGACCTCTTTTTCGAGGTTGTAGAAATTGACCTGATGTTTGTTGATATTGCGCTTGCCGATCATCTCCGGGTTTTCTTCTTCGGAGAGCGGAGCTTTTTGGGTATTGGCAGCGGCGGGCTTGTTGTTGGTGTTCTTGTTGGCGGTAGCGGTTTGGGCGAAAGCAGGCGTAGCCACGAGCAGCATGCTCAATGCCAGACCCAGCCTACACGGCGCGTTTGGTGATTCCATGGCAACTCTCTCCTCGAACTGAATGCTCTTGTGTTGGTCGGTGTTCGTTACCGCGTGCGCGGCAGCGAGTAGAAGTTAGGTGTTGTTTGAATGGAAAGCCGGATTGCCTTTCCATAACTTGCTTGGCGCATGCGCCAGTCACCAGGTTGTTTTGTTGTGCTGTCACAGTGTTTTGAACTCGATACCAAGCGTGATTAACTGCGGGCATTATACTCAGCGCGGGCTTTTTGGGGAGTCTGTTTTTAATTAATTACCGCTAGGATTGGCGCCTGTAAATAGCCTGAAAATTAGCTACTTATCATTGCCGCTTTGGATTGGCTGAGTGACCGAAGCATGCCTTGCCGAGTCGTTACCAAGTTGTAAGCGCAGTTTGAAATTCACTGCTCGACTGGTTACATTGCCGCTGACTGTAGCAATTGTAGGACAGACTTTAGTCTGTCCTGGCGCTGGACAGACTAAAGCCTGTCCCACCTTCCCGAGGAGAATTACCGATGAAATACCTGTTCTCTCTGACACTCTTGTCTGCTCTGGCGCTCGCCCCGCTGACGATTGGCAACAGCGCACCCGACGCCGAATGGCCGCAATGGCGCGGGCCTCTGCGCAACGGCGTCTCGAGTGAAACTGGCTTAGTCAAACAATGGCCCGCCACCGGCCCCGCCGTCGCGTGGACGATCTCGAATCTGGGCGAAGGCTACGGCTCGCTGGCCATCAAGGCCGACCGCATTTACGTGCAAGGCACGAGCGCCGCAGCCAGCGCGGTCTTCTGTTTGAACCGCGCGGACGGCAAACCGATCTGGTCAACTTCACTGGGGCCAAAGGTGAATGAGAGCCGTGGCAATGGCCCGCGCGGCACGCCGACACTGGATGGCGACCGCCTTTATGCCTTGACCGAGAACGGCGACTTGGCCTGTTTGCGCGCGCGCGATGGTTCGGCGGTCTGGCGCAAGAATATTTTGAAAGAGTACGGCGGCGAAAACCCGCACTGGCTCATCAGCGAATCGCCGCTGGTGGACGGCAACCGTTTGATCGTCTCGCCCGGTGGCAGGGGCGCGGGCATCGTCGCACTCGACAAGCTGACCGGCGCCGAACTGTGGCGCGCGAAAGAACTCAGCGAGACGGCCGGTTATGCTTCTTGTATCGCGGCGGACATCGGCGGTGTGCGTACCTATATGAACTTCACAGCGAACGCCGCAGTCGGCGTGCGCGCCAGTGATGGCAAGTTGATGTGGCGTTACGACAAGGTCTCGAACCGGACGGCCAATTGCGCTACGCCGGTGTTTGCCGACAACAAAGTCTTCTTCTCGTCGGCTTACGACACGGGCGCAGCGCTGCTCAACCTCTCAGTTCAAGGTGGAGAAGTGAAAGCGCAGGAGACTTACTTCACCCGCGATATGATGAATCATCACGGCGGCATGGTTTTGCTGGACGGCTATCTATACGGTTTTTCAAACAACATTCTGACCTGCCTGGAATTCGCCACAGGCAAAGTGATGTGGCGCGATCGCAGCGTGGGCAAAGGCGCGGTCACTTATGCAGACGGGATGCTTTACCTGCTCGGCGAAAAGCAGATGGTTGGCTTGGCTGAAGCGAATCCGAAAGCCTATGTGGAGAAGGGGCGGTTCCCGATTCAGGACATGGGGCGCGAAAGCTGGGCGCATCCGGTGGTCGTGGGCGGCAAGCTTTACATCCGCAATCAAGGGATGTTGATTTGTTATGACGTGAAGGCGAAGTGAGGAGGCCCGCGATGACTGCGTTACCAAAGCAACAGCAACGTTACACCTTGGAAGAGTACTTGGAACTGGATCGCACGTCGGAAGAGCGCTACGAGTACTTTGACGGCGAAATCTTTGCGATGACCGGCGGGAGCCTGAATCACAATCTGATTGTGGGCAATTTGCTAGCCCGTTTGCACCAACAACTTTGGCAGTCCGATTGTAAGGTATTGCCGTCTGATATGCGGATCAAGGTGCCGACGGCGTTGCCTTACCGCTATCCTGACCTTTCCATCTTTTGCGGTGAGCCACGAATTGAAAACCTGAGCGGACAGCAACTACTCGTCAATCCACTGGTCTTGATCGAAGTGCTGTCGCCCAGCACGGAAGCCTACGATTTGGGGCGCAAGTTCACGGCGTATCAATCCATCGAAAGCTTCCGCGAGTATCTGCTGGTGGCGCAGGATCGCGTGCACGTCACGCATTATGTGAAGCAGGCGGGCGGCGGCTGGCTGCGTTTTGAGTTGGAAGGCTTGGGCAGTATGCTGACCTTGCAAACCGTCAATTGCACAATGGCCTTGCGCGACATTTATCGCGCGGTCAATTTCGATCTCGAACCAAGCAGTTGAAACAGGTGGGACGCCGGTTCAAGGCTCGTTGTCCGGCGTCTCGCTCATTCCGGCAATCGCTTCGTAAACCTCCACGACAGCCACTTCCTCGACACGCGGGAAGACCAGCCGCAACAACAGCGGCGTCACCATCGTCGTGACCAGCACCATAATCACCATAATCGAAAAGACCGACGGCCCGATCACGCCGTTCGCCAGCCCCACGCCCGCCACGATCAACCCGACCTCGCCGCGCGAGATCATGCCGACGCCGACGCGCAACGCTTCCTGATTCGTGAAGCCGCACCAGCG
>JANOWX010000629.1:0-3058 GCA_031418175.1 Acidobacteriota bacterium
GTTGAGGTGACGGCCCAAACGCCGCTGCTGGAATCGGAGACCAGCGAGCGGGGCCAGAGTTTCTCCAACCAATTAATGAACACGCTGCCGCTGTTCACCGGTGGCATTCGCAGCGCCGCAGCGTTTGTGGTGTACATGCCCGGCGTAAACTCCACGCGCGGCGAGACGAGCATCATCGGCTCCGGCGGACGTGGCAAAGAAGTGATGATTGACGGCGCCAGCCTGACGATCCCCGAGTCGGGTGGCACGGTGTTCAATTTTCCGGGCACCGAGATGTTCCAGGAGTTCAAGCTGATAACCGCCGCCTATTCGTCCGAGTACGGCCGGTTTGGTGGCGGCGTCGAAACGTATGTATCCAAGTCGGGCGGGAACGATATTCACGGAGCCGCCTTCTGGTATGCGCGCCGCGATATCTTTAACGCGAACAGTTGGGCAAATAACGCCGCCGGCCGGATCAGGCCGAAGGAGCGGTTTAACGAAACTGGTTTTGCTGTAGGCGGCCCGGTATGGGTCCCCAAGGTTTACAATGGGCGCAACAAAACCTTCTGGTTTGTCACGTACTCGCGCGACATGCGTCCGGCAGCCATCTCGACCGTAACCTCGACGGTTCCGACAGTCAGGATGAAGAACGGCGACTTTTCTGAAATCGGACGAGCGATCTATGATCCGGCGACGACGGCGGGAAACGTCCGCCAGCAATTTGCCGGCAACATCATTCCCAGCAATCGGATTAGCGCGATCTCGCGCAAGTTCATGGCTGCGCTGCCCGATCCCAATTTGCCGGGCGTGACCAATAACCTCGCTTTCGTCAATGAAAGCCAGGTTACCGACAACGTCTGGAGCCTGAAGCTGGATCATGCGTTTACGCCAAACAACCGCCTCTCTTACTTCCACAGTCTTCAGGACCTGAACGTCGCCAACACGACCGCGCTTCCAGGACCATTGGGCCAGGGGTTGGGTGCCAACACGGCGCGGCCGCAAAACTTTCGCGTGAATCACGACTTGATTGTGCGACCCAACTTCCTGATCCACACGACGTTTGGCTTCAGCCGGACGCAGCAGGTATGTGACAACCCAGCGCAAAGCGGTTTTGCATCGCAGGTGGGCCTTAAGGTACCCACCGACGCCACGCCGCGCATCGGGTTTAACGCCGCAGACGGCCTGACAGCCTGGGGCGTACAGGACGGCAAGGTGAACAACGGCGGTCAGTTCAACTGGACGTACCACGTCAGCCAGAACATCAGTTGGCTGCGCGGCAAGCATGAACTTCGGATGGGCTGGGATATTCGGCGGCTAAGAACGTTCGCCAGCGACGCGGCCGGCACCAACGGCCAATTCCTGTTCGAGCGTGCCCAGACTGCGCTGCCAACCGCCACTGGCACCACCGGCCATTCGTTCGCCAGCTTCCTGCTGGGAGCGCCCAATCAGGCGAATTTTGCCACGCTGCCAATTTCGCTCCCGGATGTTCGTTATGGCTATCAGGCTGGTTACTTCCAGGACAATTGGAAGATCAAGTCAAACCTCACGCTGAATCTTGGCATGCGCTATGAAGTGCCGATCGGCTTTCATCAGGCGAACTCTCAGTTCTCGGCGGTGGATCTCACCCTGCCGAATCCGGCGGCGGGCGGACGGCCCGGCGCATTGACCTTTGCCGGTTCAGGGGCAGGGCGAACGGGCCAGAAGCGGTTTTACCCCACCGATTTTTCGAACGTCGGACCGCGCCTCGGCTTCGCTTACAAGGTGACGGATAAGACAGTGGTGCGCGGCGGCTTCGGTATTTATTATCAAACGCTGGGCAATGGCGGTTGCGGTTGCCAACTCGGCTTTGCCGGGCCTCCGGGAACTTTGCTGGCCGATGGCGTCAACCCGGCGGTACTCTGGGATGCTGGCGTGCCGATTCCTCAAGGTGCCAAACCACCGTTTATTGATCCCGGCTTTGGTGTGCTCTCGGCGGGCACGCTCGACGTGCTGGGTCCCAATTTCGGCAAGGCCGCGCGCGTCTACAACTGGAGCGTCAACGTACAGCATGAGATCAAGGGTTTCCTGATTGACATTGCTTATGTAGGCAACCGAGGCCACCGCTTGGCCTCCTCATTGTTTATCAACCAGGTGGATCCCAAATTCCTCTCACTCGGACAACTTCTGCGTCGCCGCATTGACGACCCGGCGGTTATCGCTGCGGGTTTCACCAAGCCATACGCTGCGTTCCCGAACACCCAGACGTTGGCCCAGGCGTTGCGTCCGTTCCCGCAATACCTCAACGTGGTTGACCGGAATTCCGGCGACGGCCAAACCTGGTACGACTCGCTCCAGGTTAAAGGCGAGCGACGCTTTGGCCCCTGGCAGATGATGGCCTCGTACACCTTCTCGAAGTCGCTTGGGCGGCTGCACTACCGGCAGATTTTCACCCAGACACAAACGACCCCACAGAACAACTACGATCTGAGCGATACGAAGACGCTGATGCCGTTCGATCAGCCACACATGGTCAACATTTTGAACTCGTTTAATCTGCCGTTTGGCCGCGGCAAAAAGTTCCTGGGATCAAGCCATCGCGCCGTGGATGCTTTGGTGGGCGGCTGGACGCTCGGCGTCATCAACCGCTATGCCCAAGGCGGCCCGCTTGACATCGTGGCGCCGAATACCTTGAACGTGGGTACGCTGTTCACACAATACAAGAAGGCCAATTTAACCGGTGTGGCAATTCGCACCGGCATTGACCGCAAAACGCTCGACCCAAACAACCCGGCCGCTCGCTGGTTCGGTTGCACGCCTCAAGCCGTTGCAGGCTCCACTACCCAGTTCCAGTGCGCTGCGAACTCCACCCCGTTCAGCATCCCCGGCGAGTTCGAGTTTGGGAGAGCCGCGCAGTTCATCAGTGCTTTCCGGCAGACGCCAGTCTTCACCGAGCACATCTCGATCGTGAAACGGTTCGACCTGAAGGGAGACGGTCGCGTGCGGTTTATCTATAGCGCCAACGTCTTCAACCTGTTCAATCGGACCAACTTCGGCGTGAACGGCGCAATCGGCAACGCCGACTTCGGAAAGGCGACCGGAC
>JANOWX010000630.1:0-2270 GCA_031418175.1 Acidobacteriota bacterium
GGTGCGGCGGTTGTAAAGTTCGCGGATGGCGGCGAAAAACTCATCGGTCGAAAACGGCAGGCTGCGCACGGCGTCAATCTCGTCTACGAAAAAGACGAGGCGACCGGCGCGTTGCGGCAGGACGACTTCGTGCAGCGCCGACATCCAGCGTTGCAACGGCCCCAGCCGCGGATGCGCCGTCCAGTAATCCTCCAACTCGTCTTCCAAGCTGAGCTGCCGCCCGACGCGGTTGAGCAAGCCGTCGTACCACTGCTCGGCACTCAGGTTCTGGCCGATGGAGGTCAGATCAAGCACGACGACGTGCGCGCCCGCTTCGCGCAACCGGGCCGCCGTGCGCACCATCAGGCTCGACTTGCCCATCTGGCGCGAGGTCAGCACGTAACAGAACTGCCCCTGCCACAGCCCGTCATACAACGTCTGATCGGCGCGGCGTTCGACATAACATGGCGCATCGCGGCGCAGCGTCCCGCCGGTGACATAGAAACTGGTTTCGCTGGTTGCGAGATTGGTTGCGCGGTTGTTCGTAGCGGTTGCGGTCATAAGCCCTCCCCAAGAAATTCAGATTGTCTTGCGCCGGGTAAGGCGGGAATGGGCGCCGGAAAGTGACACGGCGAAAAGATTTTTTTTGCGCGGCGAAAAAAGAGAGGTCAGGCGGACGGCTGCGCCTGAACGATGCGCTCGACGTAATCTTCCAGCAACTGATTGTCGTCATCGGGCGACTCGCTGTCGCGCAGGAATTCCGTCAGCAGTTTGCTGGTGAAGCATGGAAGCTCTTGGCTTTGTGGGATGGATTCATAACCGAGAGCGCCCAACCGGTAAATCGTGATTTCATCACCGTCATAAAGCCAGACTTCAGCTACGCCGAGGCGTTGATAAATCGGCAGCTTGGGAATCGTGTTGGTGCTGAGATCAATTTCCAGCGCGATGTCGGGCGGCGGGTCGTGTTCAAAATCAAGCTGGATTCTGGAACCGATAAGCCTGAGACTTTTGACGTAATAGCAACCATCGGGTTCTTTGCCCGCAAGAACTTTGCTTTTTTTCATTGTTGCGTGTCCGAAAGAACGCAACTGAATCTTGAGGCGAAAAGTGGCAAACCGAATCAGGTTGTGTAAACAAAGACCAAAGTAATCGTGTTCGGCTGAGATCGCCATAAGTTCCATTGCCCCCTTGTCATAGCTGATTTGCACAGACCGGATTCCCCACAACTCTTCCACCAGCAGTTCATACTCATCCCAACTCACGTCGTGAAAGATGGCAGGCACTCCTGGCACGAGATGCTCAACGATTTCCAGATAATTTGTCGCAGTAGCTGTGGTCATAACAGTTCTCCAGAATTTGCAGGACAACGGCTTTCTTCGGCGCCGGGATTGTAGTAGCGCAACGCGCTCACAGCAACCGTTTCTCAAGATACGTCGCATACAATTGGCAACGCGGGCGGGCCTCGCGCGCCGAATCACCAGCAATCAATCCAGCGCTGCGCAAACGGTAAAAGCTCTCCGGCGACGGGCACGGCTTGCCTTGCAACACGCCGCGCACGACGGCGCTGAGTTCGGCATCCTGTTCCAGCGAAACGGCAATCCGGCGCAAGTGATCGCCGAAAGGGCCGTCATCGTGGTCGGCAATCGTTTCAAGTTCGGCCAGGGTGCGACGGTGATTGACCATTTCCTGCAAGCCGCAACGCACCAGATAAGGATGGCCGCTGACCAGGCGGCTGTAACGCGCGACTTCGGCATTGTCGCGCAAGGGCGCGCCGTAGCGCGTGTTGAGTTCGGCCACTTGTTCAAAGCTGAAATCATCAAGCGCCAGGCGCGTGCCGACGTTGAAGGGCGATTGGTTCATGTCGCTGATGAACAGGTGCGCTTCGGTGGCGTAGGCAATCGCCAGCGTCAGCCGTTGCCACGGCCCATCAGGGTCGAGCGAACGTTCGTTGTGCCAGGAGCGGAAGAGGCCGAAGACTTCGCTGCCGAAGGTGCAGGCGAAAAGACGGTCAACCTCGTCAAGGCCCCAAACCAGATGGCCGTCAATTTTGTTGAGCACTTCGCGGCGGATGAAGCGCTCAAAGTTGATGCTGGGGCCACGCCGCGCATTCCACACATCTTCGGGCACGACATCCAAGTTGAGTTGATCGGCGATCAGATCGGCCAGCGCGAGATAAAAAGCTTCGGCGCTGACCAGTTCATCGGCGCTCAGCTTTTGCAGATCGGTCAGCACGACTTTGGCCCCGGCACTGCGGGCCTGTTGCAAGCCGCGCGCGAGCAGCGAAGTCTTGC
>JANOWX010000631.1:0-17671 GCA_031418175.1 Acidobacteriota bacterium
CAGCTTGATGCCGCGACGGTCGCTGTAAAGCGCGCCGTCTTTGGTGAATAACTCGGCGATCATTTCACCCAGACTCACACCGCGCGCCGCCACCATTTCCGCGACCAAAAGACAGGCCAGGATGCCGTCTTTTTCGGGGAATTGGCCTTTGACCGTCAGGCCGGCGCTTTCTTCTCCACCCAAAATGATCTTGTCAGCGTTAATCAGTTCGCCGATGAACTTGAAGCCGACCGGCGTTTCAAAACTTGCGCGTCCGTGCCGCGCGGCGACGCGGTCCAACAAGTGCGTCGTGGCGACCGAACGCGCGACGCCGCCCGTCCAATGCGGGCGCGTTTCACAAAGGTAATCCAACAGAATCGCCAGCAGGTGATTGGCCGAAACGAAGCTGCCGTCACGGTCTATGAAACCGAACCGGTCAGCGTCGCCATCGGTCGAGACGCCCAGCGCGAGGCCTTTTTCCAGCACGACCGCGCGCAACTCGGCGAGGTTGCGCTCCGAAGGTTCGGGGCTGAAGCCACCGAAGAGCACGTCGCGGTAATCGTGCACGTTGGTGACCTCGCAACCGTGGCGGCGCAACGCTTCGTCCAAGTAGCCCCGGCCTGTGCCCCAAAGTGGATCGTAGGCCAGCTTGAGTTTGGCCGAGGCTAGCTTGGCGAAATCAATCTTGTCGGCCAGCGATGCGAGGTAATCTTCCAGCGGATTCAACTCAATCGCTTTGGCCTGGCTCGTGGCATTTGGGATCAAAACTGGGGGCGGTTGCGCAGTGCCAGCCTGCAATTCGGCGATGCGCTGTTCGATCCGCTGGGTGATCTCCGGCAACGCGGGCGCACCGTCGGCGGTCGAGAATTTCATGCCGTTGTATTGTGGCGGATTGTGGCTGGCGGTGAAATTGATCCCGCCGCGCGCCTGCTTGGTGCGGATGCAAAACGAGATGACCGGCGTCGGCGTCTCGCGGTTCGTCAGGTAGCTTTCAAAGCCCAACCCGGTAAACTCCGCCGCGCAGGCCGCCGCGAAATGCTCGCTCAGAAAGCGCGTGTCATAGCCGACGATCATCTTCGCAGACATTTGGCCGCCCGTGCGCTCTTCGTTCAGGTCTTCACGCAAAATTGAGGCAATCGCCTGCGTGACCAAACGCACGTTCGCGTAAGTGAACTCTTCGGCAATGATCGCGCGCCAACCGGATGTACCGAAAGTGATGCCCATCGCACCCTCTCTTTCCGTCTTCCGCAGGGAAGATGGCACTTAACCGTCTGTTTTGAATTGTTGTGGAAAAATCGGAATCACCTGGCCGTGGCGAAAGCGTCTGTTTGCCCGCTGCTTCGCTACCCTTGCACCAAAACTGCTTGCTTCTCCCAAAGCGGGGCGAAAAGTAGCATATGTGGAAAACCCTGTAAAGGCCTTATCTAACAATGGTTTCAAGAGTGAAACTTAAAGCCGCGCCTTACGACTTAAATAAACGCTTTACCCCATCTGTGGGAAACTTTCAGACAAGCTGACTGGCCGTGCGTTTGAAGGATTGCACCAGTTTCATTGCTGTTTTCGTGTGCACTCAAAATAATTTCATTTGTTTAGTCAATGAAACGGCTGTTGCATAGCGAAACCACATAAACGGAAAACGCGCTGCCAAGCTCATAAAACCTGGCAGCGCGTTAATGTTTACAAGCAATGCTAAGCCGCGAGTTTCTTGGCTTTGGGCTTTTTGCCAACCAAGGCATCTTCAATCATTTGCTCGACTTCTTCGGTCGTCTGCTTTGTGACGTAGGAGATTTCGCGGATCAGCAAATAACGCGCGCGGCCCATCATCTGCTGCTCTTCGGGAGAAAGCGTTTTGCTTTTGCTCAGCTTCGCCATGGTCTTGAGCGAATCGGCGATTTCGTTGATTTCGCCCGAAGCCATGCGTTCGGCATTCTTGGCGTTGCGCTTGCGATGGTCGCTGGCGACCTCAATGTCCTTGCTCAAAAATTTGAGCAGCTTGGGAATATCGGTCTTTTCAATCAACTTGCGTAGGCCGACATCTTCGGCCTTGTTGACCGGCACCCGCACAATGGTTGTTTCCTGAAAGTCTAAGGGCTGTAATTCGTAGCACTTAACGGTCATTCCACCAGCGGCTAATTCGACCACGCCGGCGACACGGCAGATGCCTAAGCGCGGATAAATAACTTTGTTGCCTTCTCTGTATGACAATGTTCGGTCTCCTAACTCACCGTGAAATTTTCACGCACTATAGCACGAAAACGTCGGTTTGCGGGGAGCATCTTTTTTATTTTCTGTAGTTTGCTGGTCTCACTTCGCTAAAACACTTGATTTATAAGGCTTTTACTGGCTTGGGCTAAGGGAAAAGCCGCAAGGAAAGGAGTTATGCGCGAAACATCCACAAATCTGAGCTTGGCTATTGACGCCGCTGACCGATGTTTTGCGTCCCAAAGCTGCCGATGCCTTTTAACGTGAAAGCAAAAATGTAGCGCGTCTCGTTGCGCACCCCGGCGTTGAAGGTAGAGCTGTTCACCTGCACGCTGCAACAATCCCAGGCCCAGCCTACCGAAGAGACGAGCGCGGTCATGCTGCGATACGGCGACCCGTCAAAGCTCTTGCGCGCGGTACCGTCAAAGTACTTGTTGCGCAAATCATAAATGATCGTGAAGCCGCCATACGGCCCACGCCAAGGATTGCCGGCAAAGGCTGAAAAGTCGAATTGATTGCCGGGCAGGCTGGAAGGATCAATAGGCAATTCCTCGCGGAATTTGTCCACGGCGACACGGCGCGTGTAATACCAGGAATTGCTCACTTGCAAGATGCCTTTGGCGACCCCGCCACCAAACACTACATCGCGCAATTGGTGGAATTCGGTGTCGTAATTCAGTTTCACATCGGCAAAGAGCAAATCGTTCGGACGCATACGGGCCCGCACGTTGAGCGGTGAAGCATTGCGTTTCAGTCCAGCGTAGTTAAACCCGGTCAGGGTCATCAACGGCAGAAATTGATTGCGTGTGCAGTTCGAACTCAGGAATTCCGCCTGCGTGCAGTTCTTAAACGCGCCGCCAAAGGCCGGATCGAAGAAGTATTTCTGCGCGATGGTCAATTCCAGCCATTCGTGCGCCTGCGAACTCGTGCCGTCGGCGGACTGCCGTTTGACAAAAAAACGATTCGTCACGCCGTATTCGATCTCGTTGGTTTCGGCCACTACATCGCGCTCATCCGTGCGAGTCGTGCGCGCAAAGTCATCTATGCCGACAATGCGGCGGTATTCGGCATAAGGCTCGATGACGTGCTTGAACCAGGGCGAATGGTCTTTGTGGCGATAGACCTTGGCCAGCGCGGGCGGCCGGATGTCTAAATTGACCTCGGCGTAGTTGCGGAAAAGATTCGCGCCCACCACCTGCCGCTGCACCGGGTCCAGGCTGTCGCTGTAAAAGGTCGAACGCACCGCTAGACTCGGCGTCAGCGTGAACCCGCCGATGGGCTTCAGCGGAAAGGTGAAGCGCGGAAAGAAATCCAACCGCTGGACGATTGAGGGCGTTTTGAGCAGGGCTTGATCGCCCCGCGTTTCGCTGCGCCGCACACCGCCCAACGATGATTCGAGTGAGAAATAGAAGGGCAGCTTTTCTGAAATTTTGGTGCTGCGTTTGTTCAATTCAACCGCCGGGAACTGCCGCAGCTTGACGATCTGATCGTCGCCCACCAAGCCGCCGTCGGGATTGCGAATGTATTTCCCTTCGCTGGATAGAAAGCGCCCGATAAAGAAACTCTGTTCGCCAAAGAGCGCGTTGAAGCTGTACGAACGCCAGTTTTTGTTCAGATAAAAGATCGAGCGCTCTTCCGGCGAGATGGCTGTCAGGACGTTATCGGCAAAGACATTGCGAAAGGTATACGACGAAGTGATGTTGACATCGGCGACCGCCACAAAGCCGTTTTTGAAATAATGCACCGCGTCGGCATAGAAACTGGTGCCGCTGGCGTCCTCGCCCTTTTGACCGAACAAGCGATCCAGCACCGTGAACGAACCGATGTAAACGCGCGAGGTCTCGTTCGTGCGCGCCCGGAAATCGAAGCCCAACCCGATGCCGCGTTTCGAGTAATAGTCTGTGCGAAAGAGGATGTCCGCGCTGCGGCCCAATGTTTGGTAGTAGGCGATGCGCGCCGTGCGCCCTTTCAAATTCGACGAACCGGTGCTCGGCAGCAAAAAACCCGACGAGCGATCATTCTTGCTGATCGAAATGGAAGCGTAAGGCAACCACAGCACCGGTACGCCTTTGACGCGGAAGAAGGCGTTATAAACCTTCGCCCGATGATCCACGCGGATGCGCGCGCGTTTCGCCGTGAAGGCCCATTTCGGCACGCGGTCGCCGCACGCCGTCAAACTCGCATTGCTCAAGTTATAAGTATCTTCGCCCGTCTTGTCCGCCCGCGCGGCATCAATCGTCAGCACCGTGCCGTCGCGCGTGCTGTTGGTAAAGCCGGTCGGGTTGAAGATCGAACCGCGCTCGGTCTTCAGATTGAACTCCATCCGCTCACCGACGAACTTTTCGCCGTTTTGTTGAAAGTAGACGTTGCCTTCCGCGAGCACATCACCTGTGACCGCGCTGTAAGTCAGCCGGTCTGCAAACAAAAGTACTTCGCCATATCGCCCCGAATAATAGCCTTCCACATTCCCCGTGTAGACAATCACATTGCCTTGCCCCACTTCCTTGTCAGAGGTCAACTCCAGCTTGCCATCTGTGTTAGGACCAATTTGTGCTACAAGACGTTTTTGTCCATCAGGTTCCTGGCGCTGAGCCTTGCGCTGAGCCTCAGCCGCGCCAATGGGGTTCTCGACTTTCTTTTCGACTTGAATCGGCAGTTGCGCATACGTGACTGGAAACGTAGCGCTGAAGAGGAAGAAGGTAAACAGGAAATACTTCGCTTGAGGCATGGAATGTGGGGCGTTGGGTTACGACTTCAAATCCTGCGGGGGAACACAGTTGCGGGCGGTCAGGCGAAACAACAAAGGGCGTCGCCTAAGCGCGGCGCGCCCACATGGTCGCTGCAAAAATCTTGCCGTAAAGTTCGTCCGGCACTTCGACCTGTTCGGATTCTTCGAGCGATTCGCGCACGCCCTCGACCAGGCGGCGGCAGCTTGCGCACACGGCAAAATGCTCGTGAAAGATGCGCTCATACGAAGATTCAATCAACCCGTCGAAGTAATCCGAAATCAGCGCATCCAGCGTCCGGCAACTCAGCATCTCGCCCGCCGTCGTCGCACTGATGATCCGGCGTTCGACATCTGTGAGCAGCGCGATCTCGCGCATCTGCGCCTCTTTCAATTCATGGCAGGCGTCAATCGCCTCGCGCACGTCATTGAATGTATGGTGGCACGGACGGCACGCCAACAGATGCTCCGCGAACGAGCGCCGCGTCGGACGATCCAAATTATGATCCAGATAATCGCTGATTAAATCTTCAAAGTGGAGATGCTCCAGCACCAATTGATTCATTGCTTTTGAACTCCCTTGCAGAATCACGCGCGCATTGTAGGGACGCGCTCTTTAGATTTCAAGCCGGACATTTGTGCCGCTCTGTTGCCGCGCACTTTGGCATCTGCTGCCCGGCTCTTCATCATCGCAAACTTCAAACGCCAGCTTCGACTACGGAATCAAGCAGCAGAAAGTTCGGCAATCTGCCGTTCGCTTTTCCCAGCCGGGGTTGCGTGGGTGGCAGCCCTGATCGTTGTCAGCACTTATCAATTGGCCGCAAAGCCAGCCACCGCGCAAGGCAGCACTTACGCGCTGTCCGGCAAGGCAGCCAAAGTCAGCCACAGCCACACGCGACGCAGCGCAAGCCTGGTTTTCATTTTCAACCTGTGACCTTCAGCAACAGGGCTGAGCCGGAGGGCGCGCGGCAACGCTGGGGGCAAGTTGGATTTCGCCAGCGCGCATCCGCAGGTGCGGCTGATAGGACGCGGTGAGATGGGGGCGGCATTCGTTAGCCTAAAAGGTTCGTGCGGTTTGGTTGCTCAGCCTGATGAGCTGACATAACATAACCGTCGTGAAAGGTGAGTGCACCGATGGCCAAGGTTTATCTGGAAACCAGTTTCGTCAGTTATTTGGTTGCGCGGCGCAGCCGGGATTTGATCGTTGCCGGGCGGCAGCAATTGACCATTGATTGGTGGGAGCAGCAGCGCGCCAAGTTCGAGCTTTTCATCTCCGAGACCGTTTTGGAGGAAGCCGGACGCGGCGATGCCGATGAAATCACCAAGCGTATGAAGGTGCTGGCGGGTATCCCGCTTTTAGATGTCAGCGACGAAGCCTTGCGACTGGCCAATGAATTGCTCAAACGCGGCACGTTACCTGCCAAAGCCGCCCCAAAGTCGTCATGGATGCGGTGCATATCGCGGTGGCGACGGTTCATCGGATGGATTATCTGCTCACCTGGAACTGCAAACACATCGCCAACGGACACGTGCGGAAACTGGCTGGCCGCTATTTCCGCGCGGCCGGTTATGAACCGGCCGTCATCTGCACCCCGGAAGAATTGGGAGACGAGTTAGGAGAAGATTTATGACGCCTGATCCAATCATCGAAGAACTTCATCGCATCCGCGCAGAAATCGCGGCGCAATTTAACTACGACGTGTTTGCCATCGGCGCGATGCTGCAAGCCCGGCAACGGGCGACAGACCGTCCGGTAGTTTCTTTTAGCGCCCCACTGCCTGAAGCCACGCCCGCGCCCACGGACAAAGCGGTCGAGCAAAAGGAGGAACTGAGCGCGGCGCTGCTGGATTTCACTACGCGGGCAGAGGCAGAAGCGTGGTTGCAACAACACCTGCCGCTCACAACAGTGCCTGCGTCTGACAGTATTGTGAATTGACTTGCAGCGGCGGTTGCGTTCACAAGGACACCATCCGGCAGCCGTGCGCCACGAAAAAATTGGAGCTTCCCGGCAAAAAGCGCTTGCATCGGATTGCCATTGGGATTGCTGCGGCGCATAGTCTGCCCTGCCGCAACGGTCATTGCTCATCGCGCGCGCCGCTCAGACGGAAGTGAAACGGCTGTTGCCGCTTCATCCTGAATTCATCCCGGTATCATCATCGTAATTTTGGGCGGAGTGGCGCGGTGACCCGCAACGCTCGCGCGCCAGCTTCGCCAGCGACGAACCAGGCGCAAGTCCCGCTCAGTGCGCCTGCCCCGATCAATCCGACCAAACGAACTGCTGCTTGTTGGCAATCAGAAGTCGTTGCGTTGACGCCGGTGTGGGCGGTGAGCGCAGCGGAGGTTGCCGGGCAGTCATTGCCGTGCTCAGGAGAACTCCCTCATGCAAGTCTCGCCAATCTTTGTCGCAGGGTGGAAAACCATGCGCCGCTGCCTGAACGGGCCAGTCGAGTTTGCGTTCGCGGCAGCCTTGCTCGTTGTCAGCACGGATCAATTGGCCTCCAACGCGGTGCGGAAAACGCGGCGGGAGGGATGGCCGTCGTTCCAACCGGCGGCGTGATCTGGGAGTAGGCAAGGATTTTTTATTTGACGAAGATTTCTGTCTTGCGTTTGATGACCAACTTCTCTTTCGTTTCGATGTCGGCAACGAGTTGACGGACTTGCTGTTTGGAGCAGACGCGCAGTTTCCAAAGCGCGCGCAGCACGTCAATCAGATCGAAAACCTCAATCCTTTCCGCACGGCAAAAGTTGCGCGCCCGCCGGTCGTTGGTCACCAATGCCGCGCTGCGTGATTGGCACACCGCAATCGTTTCCGCCTCGCCAGCGTTGAGTGATGTGGGCAAGCGGAAACGTTGAACCACTTCCTGTGCCGTGAGCGCCAGCAACAGCAACTTTCCGCTTTCGACAAGTTCCAACCCCGGGCGCAGAAACGAGCGCCCCTCACGCAATCCCGCCATCAACTCGGCATAGACGGCTGGCGTCACGCCCAATTCGTCGTTGGTAAAGAGCGCGAATAACAAGTCCATCTCACCGAGGAGCGTGAACGTGCCAATGATGTTGGTGTCGAGCAGGACTATTGCCGTCGCCTCCGAATGCGCTCAACCGCTTCATCCAGTTCTTTGGCCGGACGCGCTTCCAATGTGATCTGCATACCGCGCTGTGCCAGCAATTCCTGAAAGCGCCAGCGTGTCACGCCCGCAATTTCAGCCGCGCGTCCCAGCGTGATTTCCTCGTCCAGATACCGGCGAATCGCCGCTTCTACGCGCAGTTGCGGCTTGACGGCCAGCAGCGTTTGCACCGCTTCGCGCAAGGCTTCCGCTTCGCTGACAAAACAGCCCGCCCGCACGATGGCGGAAAGCTCCTGATCGGTTTCGCTCATTGTGTCTTTGATTTGGGCGCTTGCTATCAAACGTCACCTCCATTCATTCTCGTTGTGTTGGTTGCTCTTTACTTCTTCGCCGCCCTCGAAATCGTCCTGATGCCTGACCGTGTCTGAGCAGTTTGTCGTGTGGAATAAGGGAGCGGGCTTCTCCCCAGGACAAGCGGCAATGTAATCACTTGCTTCAGGTTGCGCAACCGCGCGACCTGACAAAGCAGTTGGGCAGGTTGCATGAAGTGAAACGGCTGTTGCTGCTCCATACTTAATTCATCCCGGTATCATCATCGTAATTTTGGGCGGAGTGGCGCGGTGACTCACAACTCTCTCGCGCCAGCTTCGCCAGCGACTAAACCAGACGCCAGCCCCGTTCAGTGCGCCTGCTCCATTCACGCCGACCGGCAAACTGCTGATTGCTGGCAATAAGGTTCGTTGCGTTGACGCCCGCGTGGGCGGCGAGCGCAGCGGATGTTGCCGGGCAGTCATTGCCGTTATCAGGAGGACTCCCTCATGCAAGTCTCGCCAATCTTTGACGCAGTGTGGAAAACCATGCGCCGCTGCCCGAACGGGCCAGTTGGGTTTGCGTTCGCGGCAGCCTTGCTCGTTGCCATCACGTATCAATTGGTCTCAAAGCCAGCCACCGCGCAAGGCATCATTTACGCGCTGTCCGGCAAGGCAGCCAAATCAGGCACAGCCACGCACGCCGCAACGCTCCTCGCGCAGTTCTCGCAGCGGGGGCCGAAGTTTAGTGGGACGGGCGCCGTGGGGATCGCTGGGCAAAGCGGCGGTAATCAAATTGCCGTTGTCTCTGCCGCCAGCTTTACTGCCCCTGTTGCGCCGGATTCAATCGCCGCTGCGTTTGGCGTAAGACTCGCAACGCAAAGAGCCACTGCTCCGAACGGGGCGCCACTGCCGACCACTTTGGGAGGCACGACAGTTAGGGTCAACGGCGTGCTAGCCCCACTTTTCTTTGTTTCGGACGGCCAGGTCAATTTTCTTATTCCGGCCAGTACGGCGCTTGGCAATGCCAATGTCACGATCACTGCGGGTGACGGCACGGTTTCAACCGGAGTCATCCAAATAGCCGCAGTCACGCCAGCGATTTTCACGGCCAGGGCTAATGGCCGTGGTATTCCGGCTGCCATCCTGCTACGTGTTGCCGCCGACGGTAAGCGGACGACCGAAGTGTTGACCTCCAATGCCTTCGCCTTTCTTGCTCCTGGTGAGCGCATTTTTCTGCTGCTCTTCCCGAGCGGCATCCGCCGCGCCAACGATCCCAATAATGATGGAAACGTGCGGGAAAGCGTCCACGTTTTGATCGGCGCCGATGAATACACGCCCGATTATGCCGGAGCGCAAGGCAGCTTATTTGGCCTGGATCAAATCAATCTTGAAATTCCGCGCTGCCTAATTGGGCGGGGACAGGTTACGGTGCAAATCAAAGTGGGCACTGTTTTGTCGAATCCTGTAGAGATCGTGGTGGGCGGGCAAGACACGCGGCCCGCAACGACTACGACCATCACGCCCTCACCAAACCCGTCGTTCTTCGGCCAGGCCGTTACATTCACGGCACAAGTCCGTCAAGGCACGAACACGCCTTCCGGCGGCACGGTCACTTTTAAGGACGGTTCCAATAATCTCGACACGCGCAATCTCGATGGCACTGGCCGAGCCACATTTTCAACGTCATCGTTCGCGGTCGGCCCGCATCAGGTTACGGCGGAATACAGCGGCAACTGCAACTTCAAGCCGAGTTCAGGAACCATCCAGCAAACCGTCACGGTCAATTGCCAAATGTTCACGATCTCACCGACTTCGCAAAGCTTCGCCGCGAGCGCCGCTACGGGCAGCGTCAATGTGAGCGCCGCGCCCGGCTGCGGCTGGACAGCGACGAGCAATGCCGCGTGGATCACGATCACGTCAGGGGCAAGCGGGAGTGGCAATGGAATTGTCACTTTCAGCGTAGCAGCCAATACTTCGACCAATTCACGCAGCGGCACGCTCACTGCCGCAGGTCAGACCCTCACGATCACTCAAACGGGCATAAACTGCCCCACATTCACAATCAACCCAACCAACGCTAATTTCACCGCTGGCGGTGGCACGGGCAATGTCAGTGTGACGGCTGCGAGCGGTTGCCCGTGGACTGCGGCGAGCAACGCGAATTGGATCACAATCAATTCCGGCGCGAGCAGCAGCGGCAACGGCACGATCAATTATGCAGTGGCGGCCAACACCGGCCCCGCGCGTACCGGCACAATGACGATTGCCGGGCAGACCTTCACTGTCTCCCAAGCTTCCGGTTGTACATTCACCCTCACCTTTACCAGTCAATCTTTCGCAGCAGGCGGTGGCACGGGAAACGTAAATGTCGCGAGCGTCGCTGGCTGCGCGTGGACGGCGACGAGCAACGCGAATTGGCTCACGATCACAGCAGGCGCGAGCGGCAGCGGCAATGGCACAGTGAATTATTCCGTCGCGGCCAACAACGGCCCAGCGCGCAGCGGCACACTGACGATTGCCGGGCAGACTTTCACTGTTTCGCAAGCGGCGGGTTGCACATACACGCTCAACCACACGAGCCAAGACTTCGGCATCGGCGGCGGCACCGACAGCGTCAATGTGACGGCGGGCGCGGGTTGTGCGTGGGCGGCCCTGAGCAATGCCAACTGGATCACGATCAACAGCGGTGCCTCCGGCACGGGCAATGGCGCAGTCAACTACAGCGTTGCAGCCAATGGTGGCCCAGCGCGTTCCGGGACGCTCACCACAGCCGGGCAGACCTTGACCGTTTCGCAAGCTTCGGGTTGCGCGGTGACGCTTTCAGCTACGGCGCGCAATGTCACGGCGGCGGCCACCACGGGCAGCATCAACGTGACCGCTGGCGCTAACTGCGTGTGGACGGCGACGAGCAATGCCAACTGGCTGACCATCACCAGCGGCGCATCGGGCACTGGCAACGGGACGGTCAATTATTCGGTAGCCGCCAACATAGGCGCAGCGCGCACGGGGACGCTCTCGATTGGCGGCGTCACCTTCACTGTCACGCAAGATGCGGCTGCGTGTTCTTTCACACTCAGTTCATCCTCAAAGGATGTGGTGGCCAATGCAACCACTGCGACTGTGAATGTCACCACAGCCAGCCATTGCGCGTGGACGGCGGTGAGTAATGCGGCGTGGCTGACGATCAGCAGCGGCGCATCGGGCACGGGCAACGGCACAGTCACCTACAGCGTTTTCGCAAACAGCGGCCCAGCGCGCACGGGTACGCTTACCATCGCCGGGCAGACATTTACGGTGAACCAGGCTTCGGGTTGTAGTTATAGTTTGAGCGCGAATCAGCAGAATGCCGTTGCGGCTGGCGGGAATCTGGGCGTGAATGTGACCACCTCGGCCAATTGCGCGTGGATGGCGACGAGCAACGTCAATTGGATCACGATTACGTCAGGGCAAGCGGCAGTGGCAAATGGCACAGTGAATTACTCTGTTGCTGCCAACGTTGGCCCGGCGCGCATAGGCACAATGACCATCGCCGGGCAGACGTTCACGGTCAATCAAGCAAGCGGTACACAGACCTTGTCCATCACGACCACTTCGCTGGCAACGGCCACGGTCGGCGTCGGATACCAGCAAGGAATCGCAGTCACGGGAGGGCAGACGCCGTACAGTTGGTCGGTGAGCAGCGGCCTGCCTCCGGGATTGGCACTCAACACAACGTTCGGTTCCATCTTTAGCACGCCCACGGCGGCTGGCACCTTCACTTTCACCGTCACAGTTCGTGATGCGGGCAATCCGCAACAAACAGACTCAAGGACGTACTCGCTCACGGTCGCTCCTGGCACGCCAGACTTGGTGGTGGATGCGCTGACAGCACCATCCACAGGGACCATCGGCGCAACAATTTCGGTATCGATGACGGTGCGAAACCAGGGGACTGCGGCGACAGGCGGGGGATTTCGCGTTGGGTTCTACTACTCGACCGATGCGACGATTACTACCGCAGACGTGTTTTCGGGAGTGTTCTGCAACGAACTGTCTTCGACAACACAACCCCCATCATTTTCTGGACCGATGCAAGGGCTGGGTGCCGGGGCATCGAAGTCCTGTAGCGGGCCAGTCATAGTGCCAACCACGCTGCCTGCTGGCACGTATTACCTGGGAGCGATTGCAGACGACCAGGGCCAGGTGATGAGTGAAAGCAACGAGAGCAACAATACGCGCTCGGCGGGTCCGGTATCGCTCTCGAGCGGTGCGTGTTCGAACCAAGTAGTAGAAACCATGTACCAGGAGTACAGGAACCCAACATACGGCAACACGCTGAGGCCAACGTGCTCAGACTTCACATCGTCAGGTGGTTCGACGAATTTCAATTGGTCCGAACTGAACGACGGGTGGTCAGGTGGAAGCGCTCATCCGCAGTTGGGTATGGTCAAGGCCAGTTTGACAACTGGCCTCAAGGCCACGCGGGTCAACTTTGGTAATAATCCGATATACCTGTCTTCTGGCTATCGGTGCCCTCACGGAAATCAAAATGTCGGCGGAGTCGTGAACAGCGCCCATACGCACGGCAGGGCAGCCGACATGTATTCCACCCGAAACCACGTGTGGACACAACAACAGTTCTTGCTACTGAGGAATGCGGCTGTGAGTGCCAATGGATCATGCACAAATTGGGATATGTACCCAAACGACCGTCATCTACACTGCCAGTGGCCGTAACCCACTCGCCGCGTGGTAATCGAAGGAGGCTAATTATGACGCTAAGACAGCAAGTTCTAGTAGCCAACGTATTGTTGGCCCTGATGCTCAATATCGTAAATGCACAGGCCCAAGTTAGTCAGAGCGAACTCGCGAGGCAGCTTGTGCAGGGCAACGGAAGTGAACGAAGCAGCGCGTTCGGAATGGCACAGGTAATCGGGGCACAAGAAATAAACCCGGAACTGCGCGCGGCACTCATTACAGCACTTGAGCGCGAAGGTAGCTTGAATGCGCAGCGGCGGCGTGGCGAGATTGGGTTCTTGGAAAACCCAGAGTTGATCGCCGGGCTTGCTCATTTGGTGGCTGAGTTTCGGGATCCCAAGTCAATCCCCGCTTTGGCGGGAGCACTCGGCACATCGCTTCCGGCCATCTTTGCCTTAGCGGATTTCGGAGAGTCAGCGACTCAATCGGTTCTCGATGTAGTCACAAGTACCGATGACGGCAGCGTCGTCATGGACGCCCTGATAAGCTTGAGGTTGATGGCAGAGGGCGTAGGGGTTCGCCCGCTCACCACCAAAACACTTAATGACATTCGTCGCGTTGCTGAGCAGCGCCTGACTGGGGCGCAGTGGGTTACGACGTTGTGGAGGGCTATTGATCTCTCTGTGGTCTTGAAAGATCCCGATCTGAAGCGAATTGTGGAGTCGCTTGCATCGGACGAGAACGCCGTTGCCGCTAGAGGCATAACCGATCCTGAGCTTATCAAACAGACGCAGAAGCACGCTGCTGACAGGCTGGCCGGGGTCCCGCCGCTTCCTCGGCGTTGAAGCTCTCTCTCCGTCGTTGCGACAAAAAGGAAGCTGAGCGATGAAATCTGGCAATGTGCAGAGCTTCGAAGCTATCGCCAGTTTCAATAAAACTTTGATGGTCGCTACGCCCATTGACCTCGGCCAAACGGCGAGCAGGTCTTTTTGATCGTGTAAGGCACGGGCATCAGGTTCCGCAGTTCATTGGCTGCCGTAACCGCGAGGATTGGCGGTGTGGCTGCGCCCGTCTCATTCGCCCAAGCGCAAGGCAGTCTGACCGGCTTGGATCAAGTCAACGCGCTGATTCCGCGCAGTCTGCTTGGGCGCGGCGAAGTGGATGTTGTGTTGACGGTGGATGGCAAGGTGGCGAATACGGTGCGAGTGGCGATCAAGTGAGGCAAATGAGGTGGAGGTTGCAACCGCGCAGGCTTTTTACTTTTTAGCTGGCTGCCTTTCTTTGCCGATTGCGCTCGAGCAACGCATTGACGATCTCAGCGGGCGGCAGACGGAAAGTCGTCCGGCTCATTTTGTCTATTGCGTCAGGCAAATCGAGCAGGTCATTGTCAGCGGCGATTTGAAGAAGGTTAAAGAGCCGCAGCACAGGCAGATTGACGCGGTTGGCTTCTTTGATGGCTTTGCCGTCATCACACAAGAGGGCATCGGCCTGCATTGCCAGGGCGAGCGCGATGGCTTCACGTTCGCCGTCTTCGAGCTTGGCCTTGGGCGTGAAAAGGGAAATGTCTGCGTTCTTCACTGCCAGCCAGGGAGGCGGAGCTTGTATCCACATGCTGACTTGTGGCGGCATGCGACTGCCTTGCAACTCCGCGCAAACGCACTGGGGAATGATGACGCTGCCGAAGAGCGCTGCAAGAATGTGAACCTCTCCGATTTCAATCAGGTAACGCAGCGGCGTGGTGTCGGAAACGATGAGCATTGGTGATTGGGGGCTTATTGGGGCCTATTGGGGTTTGTTACGCAGCGCCGCAAAAATGGCCCGTCCTTGCTCCAGGTCTTCCGGCGTAAAGCTGTGATCGCGCACGTCGTTCGCCTTGAAAAAGGCAAACAACTCTTCCCGGCTCTCGAAGCCGAGCATCTCTCTGACCTGTCGCGTCGAAATCAGCTCAGCCTCATAAGCCTTGATGGCCGCCAGTTCGAGCAAACGGCGCGTGAGCGGTGTGCTGTTGCCATTCTGAATGTCGGCAGCGACATCATCCGGAATCGTGACGTTTAAGGTGATTTCCATAAGCCTTTACCTCTTGCCTGAGCATACATCCTTTGGAGCGTGGCCGACAATAATTTGCTTGGCTTTGTGTCAATGTCAACCTGACGGAGCGTCACGGAGTTTCTCCCATTGTCGTTGGTGTTCTTCCCGCAAGTGCTGCCCGAAGGCGGTGTGGATGGGCGGAGAAGCAGGGTCAGGGGCGCTGCTGTCTACGGAGCCGATAAACTCCGCCGCCAATTCGTAAGGCGTCAGTTGCGGCGCAGGTGCTTGCCCATTTGTCGCAGGCAGTTCGGGCAGGGGCACAAGCTCCGTGAACCGCTCCAGATACCCATCCAAGGAAAGCCGTAAAGAAGCAGCAATGGCTTGTAGCTTGGCCGCCGTCTCCGCTTTGATTTCAACTTGTACAGTCATGCTTCACCTCCTGAATTTCAGCATAACGTGTAACCACAGGCGGCGCAACGAAACTGACTGGGTGAAAGAATACGAAAAAGCCGGGCGGCGGTTGGCGGAACGCAACGCAGCCGTTAGAATCCACGCCTGCAATCCGCCACTAACAAAGGCACTACCAAAGGCACCAAAGGAATTTCAAAACGATGAGTGTTTTCGACAGCAATGATTTGTTGAGCTTCAAAGGCGCGGCGCGCGAATACGGCGTGCCCGTCACTACGCTGGAACTGGCCGCCGCGCAGGGCAATTTGCGTGTGATCGAACAGGACGGCGCGCGCTGGCTGCCGCGTCCGGCGCTGGAACAGTTCGTCAAACGCACCGTCAAGCAAGGCGCGGGCACGCGCGTAGTCAGCAAGCTCAACGCTCAATGAAATCAAAAGGCAAAGGACAAAAATCAAAAGGCAAAAATGGAATGCCATTGCAGCCTGTGCTCCGGTACTTTTGATTTTTGCCTTTTGCCTTTTGCCTTTTGATTTATGAAACAGTTCATCTCCCGCAAAGCGGCGCTGTTCACCGAATCGGTCATCCGCGAGATGACGCGCCAAGCGCAATTGCACGGCGCGCTCAATCTGTCGCAGGGCTTCCCCGACTTCCCCGCCCCGGACGAGTTGAAGCAAGCGGCGTGTGACGCGATCAATGCCGACATCAATCAGTACGCTGTCACCTGGGGATCGAAACGCTTCCGTGACGCCATCGCGGCCAAGACCAAATGGAATCTGGGGCTGGATGTTGATCCCGACCGCGAGATCGTCGTCACTTGCGGTTCGACCGAAGCGATGATTGCGACGATGCTGGGCACGGTTGACCCGCACGAAGAGGTGATCGTGTTTGAGCCGTACTACGAAAACTACGGCCCCGATGCGATTTTGACTGAGGCGAAGATTCGCTATGTCACGCTTTACCCGGAAGGCAAGGACGGCGTGAACTGGACTTTCGATCCTGATGAACTGCGCGCCGCGTTCAACCCCAAGACCAAGGCCATCATCATCACCAACCCGCACAACCCGACGGGCAAGGTCTTTACGCACGACGAACTGCGGTGCATTGCCGACCTGTGTATCGAGTTCGACGCGTTTGCCTTCACCGACGAAATCTATGAACACATCTGGTATCCCGATTCTTCAAGACAGGTGGGGCGCGAGGTGCGCCACATTGCGATGGCGACGCTGGACGGGATGCGCGAACGCACGGTGACGATCAACGGCATGTCCAAAACCTATTCGGTGACGGGCTGGCGCGTGGGCTATGCGATTGCGCCAGCCGCCGTGACGGATGCGATTCGCAAGGTGCACGACTTCCTCACGGTCGGAGCCGCCGCGCCGTTGCAGGAAGCGGGCGTGCACGCGCTCGGCTTGCCGCAAAGCTATTACGACAAGCTGCAAACGACCTATCTGCAAAAGCGTGATTTCCTGCTCGGTGTATTGGAAGAGGCGGGCTTTCGCTGTTACAAGCCGGATGGGGCGTATTACATCATGACCGACATCTCCGGCTTCGGCTTCGCCAACGATGTCGAATTCACCCGGTACCTCATCAGCGAAATCGGTGTCGCGGTCGTCCCCGGCAGCAGCTTCTATAGCCGCCCGGAACTCGGCGCACAGCAAATTCGGTTCTGTTATTGCAAACGCGCGGAAACCTTGCAGGCAGCGGCAGAGAAACTGCAAAAGCTCAAGTAAAGCTTTAGGCTGCAAGCGGATGACAAGCTGAAATTATGTTCTCTTCAAAGTGGGATTGGGCTTGACGCTCCTACACGCATGTGGCAAATATGACAGCAATCTGACTGTTGATGGGGTGAGGACATCAGCAGTTCCGAGCCGACCCGAAGGTCCCAAGCCGGACGGTCGGCTCTTCTATTTTCCGGGCAACAGCAAGGGAGTCGCTGTTTATGCCGAACTTGAAACACGCAGTCGCTGAAGCGAAACCGATTCCACCGGTGCGCCGGGCCTACATTCCGCCTGACCTGACGTATGAAACGATGTCGGAGTTGGGGCGCGAGCTATTCGATCTGAGCCGCGAAATGGAGCTTTCCGGCGAACAGCTTTATTCCGAAGAGGAACTCGAACGGGAGTTGCGACGAAGAAAGGGCGGCTATTACCCGGATGACGACGAGTAAGCAGCCAATCGTCATAAATCCCCACTGGTACAGTACCGCGCGCGGGGGGCAGCCGCACACCCAACCGCAACCCAAAAGTGCGCGGGGGCAGCCCCCCCTTCACACCCCC
>JANOWX010000632.1:0-4085 GCA_031418175.1 Acidobacteriota bacterium
TCAAAGCGGCATGGCTTAAGAGTTACAAAGTCAGGTCACTTTGGTTTAGTTTCCGAATGATCGGGAGAGGCAGCGGCATAATACACCCAACGAAACTCACCTCAACAGAATTAATATTAGAGATAGCCCTGACCACCAAACGCCTAAATCAAGAATGCGCCGTATCAGATAGTTTGAGGCTATCCAATACAGCGCATCTCTTCTCAGCACATGATGGGGTGAGGTTATCGTGCGAGAAACCTGAGTGTTTGCCCGTGGGCGAACAGATGTCGGCGGCTCCAACGAAGGAGCAAGTGATTGAGTGTTTGAACTGCGAGGCGAAATGTGATTTGAGGCACTACAGCGGGGTCTTGCGAGGCACGGCGGGCACTATACGAAACTGGGCGTTGAATGCCAACCAAATTTTGGCGCACGGTGTAAAAAGTTCAGCGCACCGCCAGTTGCCAACGACAATCGCCTAGTCGCAGGCTGCTGTTTGCGCTATATTCCGGCTGGTTTTACCACGCCTGATTTCTATCCAAGCAAGGGAGCTCACGCTATGTTCCGATTCGATGCCGAAAAAACCGTCAGTTTTTGCGATGGCCTGCGCCGCCGCGATTTCCTGCACGCGGGCACGCTGGGCGCGCTGGGTTTGACTCTGAGCGATTTCTTCCGGCTCAAAGCCGCAGGCGCGATAAACGAAAAGCAAGGCATGAACTGCGTGTTTATGATGCTGGTCGGCGCGCCCAGCCAACTCGACACCTGGGATATGAAACCCAACGCGCCTGCCGAGATTCGCGGGCCGTTCAAGCCGCTCAAGACCAACGTGCCCGGCGTCGAAGTCAGCGAAATCTTTCCGCGCATGGCCCGGCACGCCGACAAATACGCACTGTTGCGCACGGTCTATCACACCGCCGCCGCCGTGCACGACACCGGCCACCAGATGATGCAGACCGGGCGCTTGTTCCAAGGCGGCATCGAACATCCGAGCGTCGGCAGCGTGCTGGCGAAACTGCGCGGGCCGCGTGGCGATGCGCCGCCGCACGTGCTGTTGCCTCGTCCCATCGGCAACACCGGCGGGAATATGCCGCACGGGCACGGGGCCGGTTTTCTGGGCAAACAGTTCGATCCGTTTATTCTCAATGCCGATCCCTCGCGTTCCGATTTCAAAGTGCCGGACTTGCTGCCGCCCGATTACATCTCGGCCTTGCGCACCGACCGCCGCCGCCGCTTGCGCGAATTGGTGGACGGCGCGGTCAAGGAGTTCGAGGTCAGCCCTGATGCACGATTGTTAGACGAAAACTTTCAGCAAGCCTACACGCTGATGTCGTCGGCGAAGATGCGCGAGGCGTTTGACCTGAGCAAAGAAGACGACCAGACCAAAGAACGCTTTGGGCGCAATCGTTTCGGCATGAGTTGCCTGCTGGCGCGGCGTATGATTGAGCGCGGTGTGCGCTACGTGACGATCAATATGTTCGAGACGGTCTTCAACGAGATCACCTGGGACATACACGGCTCCGCGCCCTTCAGCCCGATTGCCTGTTACAACGAACAGGTCGGGCCGATGTTCGACAACGGCTACACCTCGCTGCTCGAAGATTTGCACGAACGCGGCTTGCTGAAAAATACGCTGGTCGTGGCGACGGGTGAATTCGGGCGCACGCCGAAGATCAATCCGGCCGGCGGGCGCGATCATTGGCCGCAATGCTGGTCAATGGTGATGGCGGGCGGCGGCGTCAAAGGCGGCCAGATCGTCGGCGCTTCAGATGAAATCGGCGCCTATCCCAAAGACCGGCCCATCACCCCAGGCGAAGTGGCGGCCACGATCATGCACGCGCTGGGCATTGATTTGGAGACCGAGTTGACCGGTTTGCAGGGGCGGCCGATTCGGGTGGTGGAGCACGGCGTCAATCCGATTCACGAATTGTTTTAGCAATGAGCCTCACAGCCCAACAATTGGCCCGGCTGATGCCGCTCGCTGACGAAGTAGAGAGCGATGAGCCGAACTTCGAAAGCTCACTGCACGCCGAACAGTTGCGGATGCTGACCGATATTCTCGAATGGCATTGGCGCGAACGCGAAGACTATTTCATCGGCGCGGACTTGACGATCTATTACAGTCGCCGGCAACTTACTGAGCGCGCCTTTCGCAGCCCGCACTTTTATCTGGCGACCCAAACGGAGAAACGCCATCGCTGGTCGTGGATTACTTGGGAAGAAGACGGACGCGCGCCGGATTTGATTATCGAACTGCTGGCCGATGAAACAGCGGAGCAGGTCAAAACGATCAAGCAGGAAATTTACGCGCGTCACATCCGCATCCCGGAGTTCTTTTACTACCACCCGTGGACGGAAGAGTTCGCGGGCTTTGAATTACGCGGTCGTGACTACGAAGAATTGCCAGCGGATACGCGTGGCCGTCGTTGGAGCTGCGTACTCGATCTTTACTTGGGTGTTCATCAGCATCGCCTGCGCTACTTCACACGCGCGGGCGAGTTGGTGGTATCCCCGCTAGAATCTCTGTCTCAGGCGAAGGCCGCGGCTGAAGCTACGCGGCGCGCCGATTCAGAGAAACAACGCGCCGACAAACTAGCGGCCAAGCTGCGTGAGCTTGGCCTTGATCCCAACCAACTTTAACCAACGCACCAATCAAAAGGAGGCTCGATTATGGCAAGCACGCAATTCACCGAACTGCTCGAACAACTGCTCGAAACCGGCGCGCAGAAACCGCCCCGCTGGGAGCCGGTCAAAAGTCACAGCTATTCGTCGCACTGCGATTTCTACCTCGCGCTGGGCACTGGCATCCTGCGCGTGACCAGCGAGGATGACGACGAGGAAACCTGGGGCGCCAGCTACAAAGTGGCGCTGCTCACACGCGACGGCTTGCTGGTGGATGAGCTTGAAACCAGCCAGATCGAAGCAGGCTACAGCCAGATGCTACGCGACCTTTACTGGCAAGCGCGCAGCGCCGCCTTCAATCTGCCGCGCATGGTCGAAGAGATGCGCGCCGACCTGGCCGCTGGGCGCACGCGCGACCTGCCAAAAGACGTGCTGGCCCCTGTTGATGAGAGTGAAATCCCGTTCTGAGGAAAGCAGATGAAACAGCTCAAACTCTCGATCATCGCCGTCGCATTGTTGGCGGTGCTGGCTTGGGGATTGACCGGCGCAGGTGTGTTGAACCGAGTTTCCGCCCATTCAACCGCCGCGCCGGTCAACGTCGCCCCAATCACGTTGGACACCACCAAACACGTCAGCGAAATCACCGCCCCCGCTGCCGGCTGGAACTTTCGCAACCACGTCATGCCCGTGCTGACCAGGCTCGGCTGCAACTCCGGCGCGTGCCACGGGGCGGCGGCGGGCAAGGCCGGGTTCAAGCTGACCTTGCGCGGCTACGATCCCGAATTGGATTTCAACGTGCTCTCGCGGCAAGCGCTGGGCCGCCGCATCAACAAGGTCGAACCGGCGCGCAGCCTGATCTTGCTCAAGCCGACAATGTCCATCGGCCACGGCGGCGGCAAGCGGATGGAGGTCGGCTCGCTCGAATACAAAGTCATTGCCGAATGGATCGCCAACGGCATGACGCCGCCCGCTGAGGCCGATCCGAAAATCACGCGGCTGGAAGTTACGCCGCCCGCCGCCACGCTCAGCACCGGCGCTGAGCAGCAACTCAAAGTGCTGGCGCATTACAACGACGGGCACGCCGAAGATGTGACGCGCTGGGTCAAGTATTCGGCCGCCGATGCCAGCGTCGCCAGCGTAGACGATGACGGCAAGGTCAAACTGGCCGGTCACGGCGAAACCGCAATCAGTCTGTGGTATCTGAGCAACGTGGCGTTCGCGCGCGTCGCCAACCCGTTTCCGAATGAGATCAAACCCGCAGTCTTTGCCAATGCTGCGCGCTACAACTTCGTTGACGAGTTGATTTTGAAGAAGCTGCAAACGCTGCGGATCGCACCGTCCGAACTGGCGACGGACAGCGAATTCGTGCGCCGTGCCTATCTCGACGCCACCGGCACGCTGCCAACAGCGCAGGAAGTCGAACAATTCAACAGCGACCCAGCCAAAGACAAACGCGCCAAGCTGATTGACGCCCTGCTCGCGCGCGA
>JANOWX010000633.1:0-3531 GCA_031418175.1 Acidobacteriota bacterium
GCTGGTTTTGTTGGCATAGCCTTCGATGACGTTGTGGCCAGACCAGTCGGACAACTCCCAATCGTAGGTGCCCGGCTTGTTGTTTTCGAGCAGGATCGGATTGTTAGCCTGTGCCGTACTGGCCAGGCCGCTTTGGCTGGCCAGCGTCAACCCCACCAACGAAGCGGCGGAGCTTTTGAGGAATTCCTTGCGGGTGATTTTCTTGGTCATTCTCTCCCTTGGTTAGATGTTGCTTGGGTCAAAATTCTGTTGGCGGCGGGCTAGCCGTAACCAATTGCGTAGCGCCGCGGCCACGGGCGCGGGCAATGACGCTTTGACCACGTCGCGCAGTCGTTCCCAGGCTTGCTGCTGGGCCAGGTGCAATGTTGCTGCCACCGTGCGGCGTGCCAACGTGAGCGTGAGCGTCTCGCGGGCGGCATTCGACCAATCGAATTTGTAGGCTTCGTCGCCGCGCAGGAAGTCGAACCGTTTAAGCCCGCGCTGGATGGCGCTCTCGATAGATAAACCGGTGAGCACCAGTCCGGGGCTCAGATTGCGCTGTGTCTGATCGTAGCCCGCGCTGTAGAAGTAAAAGTTCTGGCCGTCATCCAGCGCGTAATTCGAGGCACAGCACACGCCGTCGAGCCAGATTTCTTCAAAGCGCACCAACCCGGTTGCGGCCAAACGCTGCACGGCGGCGGCCTGGAATTCGCGTAGGCGCGGATGGCCGGTCGCGTCAGAACCGCCGTGTTGCTGCCAACGGTTTTCGTGCAGTTGGTAATAGCGTTCAAAGGCGGCTGCGACGGCAGCGGGTTCGGTGACGACGCGATATTCAAAGGCGTGCCGCTGGCGCATGCGCCGCAGTTTCTGTTTGAAGTTATCGCCCCGGCGGGTGCTGGCGAGCAAGGCTTCCCAGGTGGAATCCAGCGCGACCTGCGGGCAGGTGTATTGTGTGGCGCGGCGCAGTGCGAACCGCGCACGGTTGCCGAAATGTTGCGCCAGCATTTGTTCCAGCACAGGCAGGTTCGGTGAATCGGCGGCCATGCCTTCCAACTCCAGCAACTCAAACGCGACGTGTTTGAAGAGGTGTTCAAACGCGGCCCGGCAAATGGCCTCGCGCTGCGCGGGCAACGCCAGCACGTCCAAATAATCTGTGCCAGCGAAAGCTTCGCCCATAAAAGCCACGCGCCGCAGTTTGCCGAACCAAGGCGTGAGGCGGCGTACTTCCACTGTCAGCGCCAGCAGGCCGACCAGGCGCTGCCCATCGCGCACACACAGCAACAGCGGTTCGCGGCCTGCGCCCAACTGTTCGTGCCAGGTGGCCAGCCACTCCCAGGATAAAAACGGCGCGGCCTCGGCCTCGCGATAAAGCGCCTGCCATTCATTGCGCAACGCTAGCAGCGCCGCACTGCCGTGTAGTTCTTCGACTTTCAGATTCAGCATAAAAGTGTTTCGGATGTGTTGCTGCAACAGCTCGCCCTAAACAGTTTGCGTTGGCAGATGCTTTGCCAGCACAGATAACTGCGGCGCGTCGCAGCGCTCGGCGCTAACGGTTTGTGCGGGTGTGATTACGCCCGCTTCGAGCGCCGCACGCGGATAACTATCAGGTGGTTCGAGCCGCGTCAGGAACAAGCCTGACAGCAACCCGGCGAAGACCGTCAAATGGGTGACGGCATAACTGAGCGGCCCCAGCGGGTCGCGCTTCTTGACGGCAATTGTCATCAGCCCCGCCAGGAGCGCGTATAAAAAGTACGTGGCATCGCGGGTGTCGCCCAATTCCCACAGCACCACGCCCAGGCTGAGCGCCAGGCACGCGCCCACAAACAGCATCGTCTGCCGCAGGTGCTCGAAGCAGAATTGCCAGCCCACGTCCGCCCGGCATGCATAGCGCCACGTCAGGCCTACGCCGGTCACACGGCCCAAGCGCCAGGCACGCCACATCGCTTGCAGCCGGGGCAAGCCGCGCCGATGGCAGCCCATGGGGAAAGGCAAGTGCAGCAGCTTCCAGTTTGCCTGGCGCAAACGCAGCGCCAATTCGGCTTCCTCTTCCGACCGCAGATGCGGATTGAACGGGCCGACCTGTTCCAACGCCGCGCGCCGGTACGCCGCGATGCCGCGCAAGGTGGGCAGGGTTTTTACAGCGCTAGAGCGTTCCCCAACGAAAGGGATTTCGCGGCCGTATTCATCCAGGTCATTGAGATAACCCGCGACGCCCGCGACTGCCGGTTCAGTGAAGTAGGCGAGTGCGCGGCTCAGCCATTGCCGTTCGAGCACGCAATCGCCGTCCACGAACATCAGCAACGCGCCGGTCGTGTGATGAAAGCCGATGTAACGGCCCGCCGCCGGTGTGTGTTGCCATTCCGTTGGCAGCACCAGCACGTGCACGCCCAGCGCTTGCGCGATGGCGACTGAGCGATCGGTGGAAGCGGAATCCACGTAAACGATTTCGGCCTCGCCAATTTCCTCAGCGGCGGCTTGCACAGAGCGCAAACAATCGTCCAGATGCGCTGCTTCGTTCTTTCCGATGACGATGACTGAAAATGTTTTCAACTCAGTTCCTCACATTGCATGCCAGAGATGGCACGGTCTGTGTCAGTAGCCCGCGCGTGAGCAAGGGCTTGGTCTTCAGCGTTCGACAAAGCAAGGATGGCGTGTGCTGCCAATGGCGAGCCCTTGCTTACGCGCGGGCTACTGACACGCGCTTGATTCGCGCCTCCCCGCTCGGTCTCAAACCTTCACCCCAGCAGCCGTTGGCGCGCCACTTCGGCCAGCAGATGCATGACGAAAGGGCTGTCTTCGACCAGGTAGCGTTTCCCCAAACGGCGCGGCTCTTGCAACATGCGGTGGAACCATTCGAGGCCGTTGTTCTGCATCCATTTGGGCGCGCGCGCTTTGTCGCCCGCGATAATGTCGAGCGCCGAACCGCAGCCGATGCCCACGACCGCGCCGCACGCGCGCATGTTTTGCTTCAGCCAGCGCTCTTGTTTGGGCGCGCCCAACGCGGCGAGCACGAGCTTGGCGTTGACCGTTCTGATCTGCCGGTTCATTGAAGCCACCGCCAATTCGTCCAATTCAAACGGCGTCGGAATCGCGTAGACAGCCGCGCCCGGAAAGCGTTCGCACATCTTGCGGGCGGCGCGTTCGGCCACGCCCGGCTCCGCGCCGACGAGCGCGACGCTGCAATTCAGTTCCGCCGAAAGCTCGGCGCATTTCCAAACCAGGTCGGTGCCGTTGACGCGCCCGCGCAAGGGCCGCTCCAACAGCGAGGCCGCCCACAGAATGGGCACGCCATCCGCTGTGATTAGATCGGACTGCCACAACTCGCGCGCGAATTCGGGATTGCGTTTGGCTTTCATCACAAAATCAATGTTGCCGGTGACGATGTGCAGCGGTTCATTTTCCAGCACGGCACGCCGCATCAGCGCCACCGTCTCTTCAAACGAGACGGCATCGAAGGGGCAACCAAGTACGTCAACTCGTTTCAGTGTTTCCATTGTTATCCCTCTAAGGTTGGGGGGGATCACAAGGAAGAAAGTCTGGGGAAGTCTAGGC
>JANOWX010000634.1:0-18485 GCA_031418175.1 Acidobacteriota bacterium
CTGCCATTCTTCCACCCAGGCTTCGTCCGCCAGTTCGAGGCGGCGTTCGACCAGCAGGGGCACGAGGTCGTAGGTCGCGGGGCCCATACGCGCGTCCTGATGGTCAATCACGCGCAGTTGGCCGCGCGTGTCTACCATCAGGTTCATGCCGTGATAGTCGCGGTGCGTCAGCACCCGCGGGCGCGCAGCCAGTTCGGCGGCAATGGCTTGCAGGTCGGTTTTGATGGCTTGCTCTTCGGCGGGCGGCAGTTGCTGTTTGCGGTAGCTGTGGAAGAAATGGTCGAAGAAGAAGTTCAGTTCCCAGCCGAGTTTGTCTTCGTCAAAAGCCAGGCGCGCGGCGACGGAATCGGTCGCGCGGGCGAGGTCGGTGGCGGCCTGGATGCGCGCGATCAGGGCTATGGCTTGGCGCAACATTTCGTCAGCGCCTTGGGTGTTGCCGTCAACGTGCGCTTCGCTCATCCATTTGGCGAGGCTGGTGTCGCCGAGGTCTTCTTGCAGGATGATGCCTTCGGTGCCGGCGATGCCCAGGATTTTTGGGGCGGGGAGTTGGGCGTGCTCAAACAGGCGGGTTACATCCAGAAACGAATTGTCTTGCGGATTGAAGGGTGCGGGGTAGAGGCTGACGATCAGCGTTTCATCCGGCTGGCGTTCGTCAGCGATGCGGAAGTATTTGCGCGTCGAAGCATCGGGCGTCAGGCCCGCGATGGTGATGTATTCGGGCGCGACGCCGAAGTGGCGCGCGGCAAAACCGCGCACGCGTTTTTCGTTCAAGTCTTCGCCAGGGGCGGCGTGTTTATCAGGTGTTGGTCTATTCATGGTTCGTGCGTATCTGTTGTTCTTTTGTAGCAGCGAGTCTATGCGCGGCAGCCCGTAACGAATAAATTCGTTACTACGAGGAAGACGCTCTATCCAATGCGATTGCGCCTGTTGGGGAGCGGTGATTTGAACTCAACCGACGCGCTGAGCACAAGCGGTCTGGCTGGAAAAATATGAGGAACGTTCAAACAAGTGGTCGCGGCACGCCTTCGTTGCCGAGGGGCAGCGGGCGGGGCCGATTAGCCACGGCCAGCCAGGTTGCTTTTCTACGTTTGAAGAGCGCGCCCGCGAGCAGCAGCGCGAAGCCGGTTGCGGCGGCGAATACGCCAGCGCGGAAGAGCGGTGGGCGATAGCTGAAAACAATGTGTTGCGCACCGTGCGGAACGGCGATGCCGCGCAGCGTGTGGTTCGTGCGATAGATTTCGGCGGGGTTGCCATCCACCTCGGCCTCCCAACCGGGGTAATAGACTTCGCTCAACACCAGAAAGCTCGGTTGCGAATTGTGCACGGCCAATTCAATGCGTTGCGGGCCATAGTGCGTGACTTGCACGTGGGCTGCGGTTGCGTCTGCCGGTAAAGCTGCGGGTGGCGCGCCGTCTTCGGTTTCGAGCAACGCCAGCGTGGCGGGATCGAAGGGCGTGCCATCGGCCAGCGTGCCTTGCTGTACCGCGCGCAAAACCTCGGCGCGCGGTTGCACGCTGAGCCGGCTTACCAACCAGGCGCGCGGCAGGGCCTTGCGGTTTTCATACACGTCCACCACGCCGAAGCTTGCCAATTTGCGCCAGCGTTCAGGGGCCAGCGTCACGCGGTCGAGCGGCGTTGAAACGCCCGTCAGCGCGTCGTAAAGCGAGGCGCGCGCAAGTTGCAGATGCGCGCCTGTGTTGACGGCAGCAAATTCGATGCGCGCGATGGTGCTGCGCTCAAAACAGAGCCGCGCCAGATAGCGATGGCTTTGAAAGCTTCCTGCCAGGGCCGCCGGGGCGCTCTCGACGGTGGTGGCGCGCTGATGGCGAATGATCGCGCGCACATCGGCGCGGTCATAGGCCCATTCGGCGGTGTCGCGTCCGGCTTGTAATTCGCGCTCAATGATGCGGCCGTCGGTGGTGTGCAATTTGATTTTGAGCACAGGCGTGCCGTCGGTGAGCGGGACGGCGTCGCTCAAGCGCGAGACCAGCGCAAGTTCGGTGGCTTGTGCGCCGCTGGTCGTGATTTCTGCTTTGGCGCCCGCGCCGAACTGCAAATTCAGTTCGTTGTAGCTGAAGCCTATGCCAGTGTGTTTCAGGTCAGGACTGCTGCGTTCCCAGAGCAGATATTTTGTGTTGAGCAGATTCAAGCCCTGCGCCGACGGGGCATAAATGTTCAAGTCTTGCACGACGCCGAACATGTCAACTTGTCCGGCGAGGTCGGCGTAACGCGGCAACCGCAGCGGGTCGTAGCCATTCACGATCTGCAAGCCGCGCGGGATCGAGACGTTGGCGCTGTTCAACAAATCAGGATCGCCGCCTTTGGGCTGGCTCACCGTGCGGAAGGCGTTCAGGTCGGATTCGCGCGCTTTGATAAAGGCGACGGTCGGCGGATCGGCCAGCCGCGCAACCAGGTTTGGGTTGAGCAGCCGCCAGTAAAAGAACGATCCGAACGAGGCCAGATAGCAAGAGGACCGCGACCAACCCGGCTGCCGCCCAAGCCGTGCGTTGCCGCGCGTAATGCCAGAGTGCGGCAATGCTCAAACCCCAAAACAGCAGCGGCACAAAGGCTTCGGCATTGGCGAGCGAAGCGGCCTGTGCTGGCGGCGGCGTGGGCGTTCCCAAGCGCCAGGCAGAAACGCAATACAGCAACGCCGTGCCAGCTACGAGCGCCGATAAAGCCAGGGCGCAGCGGCGGACGCTGTTGCGCGCGCGCTTGGGTTCCATCTGAGCAAGGCTGTTGACGCCGATGCCTGCCAGCGCGGCCAATGCAAAACTGAATTCAAAGAGATTGCGATACGGGCAGCGGAACAAGTTGTAACCGGGGATGCGATAGAGCAGTTGATTCAGGTCGAAGGGCAAGTGCGGCCCGCATGCCAAGGCGAGCGCCACGACTGCCGTTCCGCTCCAAAACCAAACCAGTGGTTGCCGCCGTGCCTGGCCCAGCGCGACGAAACTGAGCAATAGCCCGAGCATGCCGCCGTAGCCGCACAGCCATTTGCTCTCCCACCACGCATCCCAAACTGGCACGCTGTACGGCCCCAGCGCGTAGCCACCAAAGAAATACGGGAAGACCAACGCCAGCAAACGGCGCGGCGGCAGCGCGAAGGAACTGAAGAATTCATAGCTGACGGCGGCGCGTTCGCCTTGCCGCGCCAATTCGAGCGCGGGCAGCCAGAGCGGCGCGGCGAGCATGAGGCCGAAGCACGCCACCAGCGTCACAGCGGCGGCGAACTGCCAGCGGTGCTCCGGCGCGGCGCGCACGATCAGGGTGAACAGGGCATACGCGCCCAAGGTGACCAACGCATAAAACGTCGGTTGCGGATGGCCCGCGCCGATTTGCAAGGCAATGAACAGCGCGCCCAGCGCGACCCAGCGCCAACTGGGTTGCGCATACAAACGTTCGACCGCCAGCAACAACCACGGCAGCCAAACAGCGGCGGCGATGATGACGGTGTGTTCGATATGCGCGATCATGAATCCGCCGAACGCGAAGATCAGTCCCGTCACCAGCGCGGCGGCGCGATTCAAACGCAGGCTGCGGGCATACAGATAGGCGCCGCCGAGCGCCAGTTGGAAGCAGGCGATCAACATCAACGTTGCGGCCACGCGCGGCGAAAAACCGGCGAAGAGCCAATTCAACGGATTGAGCGCGCCGACTTGCACGGTCGCCAGCAAAGGCATGCCGCCAAAGATATAAGGGTTCCACAACGGCAACTCGCCCGAGGCCGTCATCTGGGCCGCCAACATGCGCAGACCAAGGGCGTACTGCCAGCCATCTCCATCCAGCACACCCACCTTGCCCAACACCGCCGGATAGAAATAGACCACAGGCAGCAAGACTAGAAATAAAATCAGCGCAAGACGTTTTGGCACGAGCGTAACCGTCGGGGCAACGAGGGTTTTTGCACGAGGCCTTAGTTCAAAATTTGAGTTGAGAAACGGATGAGCGGGGCTTTTATCTTCTGGGCTTTTATCTTCTGGGTTTTTCTCTGCGGGGCTTTATCTTTATTGGTATCTCAAGGCGGGGCGGATGGTAGCACTCTCAGAAGGGCACGACAAGATTGTCGCCGATGACCGTGCCGCGCTGGGCCTTTTCGGGCGGCGGCTGATGGGCTGCGAGTGCCGCGCGCACGATCACGGCGCGTTGAAATTCGGCGTTGGCAGGGATGACGACATCCGCGCCGATGACGCAATCGGTCAGCCGCGCGCCGCGTTCGACGTGCACGCGCTGCCACAAAACCGAGCCGCTGATTTGCGCGGTCGGATTAATGACGCAGCCTTCATCCATGACTACATCGCACCCCGCGCGCCGCAAAAATTCCTGGCTGATGGCCCAGTACCGTTCGAGCGTGCTCAACTCGTACCACGAACCTTGCTCGGCCACGTGCGCGGCAATGACTTTGCCGGCGGCCATGGCGGGCGGATAAACATCACGCACCGAATCTGAAAACACGCCGCGCGGAATGAACTCGAAAATTTGCGGGTCGAGGATGTGAATGCCGGTGAACATCAACGGGGTTGGGGACTGGGGGCTAGGGGCTAGGGATTGCGGAAAGCCAGCGAACTTTTCGATGCGGCCAGTGGCGGTGATGAGCACTTCGCTGAAACGTTCGCAGCGCGGGTTGGGGCGCAGCACGAGCGTAGCGAGCGCCTGGTTTTCACGATGCGTGCGCAGCGCCGCCGCCAGATCAATATCGGTGATGATCTTGCCGTTGACGACGATGAAGGTGTCGTTTTCGAACTGTGCGCGCACGTTGTCAAGCGCGCCTGAGGTGCCCAGGATTTCCGGCTCTTCGACGGCGTAGCTGATGCGCACGCCGTAGCGCGAGCCGTCGCCGATTTGGGCGCGCACCGATTCGGGTTCGTGATGCAGGTTGATGATGATCTCGTCACAGCCGAATTGCCGCAGGTAATCAATCGTGAAGGCAATCAGCGGACGCTTGAGGAAGGGAATTGCCGGTTTGGTTCGACCGATGGTCAGCGGCCACAAACGTGTGCCGAAGCCAGCGGCTAGGATCATTGCTTTCATAAACAGTAGTCGGTAGTCGGTAGTCGGTAGTCGGTGTTAAGCATTGATGTCCCTCAACTCAGAAAACCATGTCTTCCAACCCACGGCCCAGCGCGTGGCAGGCGTTGAATTGCAGCGCCAGGTAACTTTCCAAAATGTATTCTTCGCGCCGCACGCCGAGCAATTGCACGGCCTCGGTGATGGCGTCTTCCGCGCCTTCCAATTCAATGAAGTTGCCCAGCGGCGTTTCATCGAACATGACGTGCAAGGCGGCGCCGCTCGACAAGGCGGCGCGATATACCGTGCGGTATTTTTGATAGCGGAACCACTTGCAATAGCCGAGCCGCTCCAAAATCGCCACGGTGTTTTCCGGTGCGGCGATGGATGTTTCGATCTCGATGCGCGCTTTGAATTGGGTGGCGGCGGCAGCGGGCGCGGCTTTCTCTTTGAAGGTCAGCGTGCCTGCGCCGTCAACTTGCCGGACACGCAGGATGGCGGCGCGCTGGCTTAGTTGCCGTGCGGCGGTGTCGAGCAGCCAGTTGTCTTCAAAATGGCGCGGCGTTTCGAGGGTGAGTTGCAAGCCCGCGCGTTCGAGCGGCGCGACGCTGTCGTAACGCAGCTTGACTTCGATTTCGTGATTGTCGGGCATGGAATGCGGGCTGGTTTGCAGGAATGAACGATGATGTTAAGCCACGCGTCCGGCTTCCACCTCGGGCACAAGTTCGAAGGTGCCGGGGGCGACTTTGCGGAAGCGTTTGCTGCGGCTCAAGCTCACGGCCAGTGTGATCAGTTGATGCAGGCCCCGGAACTCGAAGCCGCCAGCGTTCATGCGGCGGTAAATTTCGCTGACGTGCAGCGAGCCATTGGCTTCGCGCAAAACGATGGTGGCGGCTTGCGGAATACGAAAGTCGTTAAAGCGCACGTTGCCGTTCTTTTCGCTCTGCTGAATCTTGGCGATCTCGGCCTCAAAGTCAGAGGCTTGCATTACCGCCGCGTCAAAGCGCTCGGTCAACGCGCGTTCGGCCAGCATGCGTTCCATCGCGGCGTGATCGTAATAGGGTGACGGTGTCGGACGTGACGGCGGGGGCGGTATTGGCCGGTCAAGGTAAGCATCGCTGGGGAAGAGCACGCGCCGCAAGGCCGCCTCGGTTTGTTCGATGATGATGTCAAACGAAGACAACTGCGAACGCAGCGTCGTGGCTTCGGTTTCGATCTCGATCAGCCGGGTTTGAATCTTGCGTTTGGCTTCGCGTGCCTCACTCAAAGACCGTTGGAGTGTTGCCAGCGCCGTATCTTCCATCATAGCGATTGCCAATTGAGTTGCAGACCAGAAAGTGTTGAAGAAAGCAACGGCATTATCTTCATCACACATGAATTTCGCAAATAAAAACATGCTTAGCCGAAGTAAAAACATGCTTAATCGAAAATTTTTTGATGGAGAGTTGGTCTTTGAAAGCTGAGCCGGGGAAAAGGGAGAGAAGTTTTCAACAGCAAGGGCGCCAAGGTATGAACTGGAAATAACTCTGCCAAATTAACCACGGGGGCACTGGGAACACGGGGAACGCCAAAACAGGTTGCTTGATTTCTCCCCGTGTCCCCCGTGTGCCCCGTGGTTTAGCAAGATTGTTTTCAAGCTATTCCTAACGGTCGCGCTCGATAATGAATTGCGCCACGTCAGACAGCGCGCGGCGGTAAGCATTGTCGGGCAGCACGGTCAGGGCGCTTTGGGCGCGTTGGATGTAGGTGCTGGCTTCGTTGCGGGCGACCTCTAATTCGCCGTGGCGTTTGAGCAGCGCCAGCACCGCTTCGGCTCTGTCCGTGCAGCCGGGTTCGGCGTGCATGGCGGCGTTGACCAGCGCGGCGCATTCGGGTTGATGCCGCAGCAGGCGGATCAACGGCAAGGTAACTTTGCCTTCGCGCAAATCGCTCAGCACGGGTTTGCCCAGCTTTTCGATATCCGAGGTGAAATCGAGCAAGTCGTCAATCAATTGAAAGGCGATGCCGAGGTTCAAGCCGTAATCGGCCAGCGCGACTTTTTCCAACTCGCTCGCGCCGCGCAGGATGCCGCCGATGCGGCAACTGGCGCTGAAGAGAAACGCCGTCTTGCGCCGCACGATGTCCAGGTGTTGCTCTTCGCTGATGCGCATGTTGCCGAGCAGCGTTAGTTGAATCAGTTCGCCCTCGGTCATCTTGCGTGTGGCTTCGGTCAGCACGTCCAGGATTTCGAGATTGCGCTGGCGCAGCGCCGTCTCGAAGGCCGACATGTATAGCCAATCGCCCATCAGCACGGCTTTGTTATTGCCCCATTGCGAAGCGACGGTTTGATGGCCGCGCCGCACTTCGGCCCCGTCAATGATGTCGTCGTGCACCAGCGTCGCCGTGTGCAGGAACTCCATCACGGCGGCCATCTCGACGATGTTGCCGTCCAACTCTTCGCCGAAAATTTTTGTCGCCAGAATCAGCAGCGCCGGGCGCACGCGTTTGCCGCCGGTGCGGTGCAGGTAACGGCCGATGTGCGAGATGATTTGAATGTTGGAACGCGCTTGTTGCTCGAATTCGTCTTCGACCGCCGCCAGATCGCTCTCGATCAAACGGAAGATTTGTTTGGCGGTGATCCGGGCCTTTATTTTTGCGGGGGCAGAGACGATGTTTAGCATAAGCGGTAAATGCGGCGCGGTTAATTCTTCCGGTAGTTGCCGAACTGCATATCAATCCCGAACTCGTGTTCGCGCAACAGCGCCATGACTTGTTGCAGCAAGTCGCGGTCCTTGCCGCTGACGCGCACCAGATCGCCCTGAATCGAAGCCTGCACTTTCAGCTTGGAATCCTTGATCTGTTTGACGATCTCTTTGGCCTTCTCTTGCGGAATGCCCTGCTGCAGCGTGATGCGTTGGCGCACGGTGCCGCCCAGCGCCTTTTCGACCTTGCCGTAAGTCAGCCCTTTCAAAGGCACACCGCGTTTGACGAACTTGGATTGCAGGATGTCGTTCAGGCTCTTCAAACGGTAATCATCATCGGACGTCAGGCTGATCGCCTCGTGGCCTTCGGTTTCGATGTCGCTTTTGCTGTCTTTGAAATCGAAGCGCGTCTGCACCTCTTTCAACGCCTGCTGAATCGCATTGGCGACCTCGGCGTGGTCAATCTTGGATGTGATGTCGAAGGTGTTTTGCTGCGCCATAATGAACCTGCCAGTCACTTACGCGAACAGATCAGCAATTCTTGAGCCGCGCCTCAACTCGCCGACCGACCTAATTATTTGCCGCGTAGGAGAATCATGACCTGCGTTAGCCGGAATCATAAAGCTCAATTGTCCAAGCGTTGTAAAACGCCGCCGCGAGCCGTCAAGAACGGCTAACGTGGGATCAGCTTCAACAATGTATCGCTGAATTCGAGCGCGCGCAGGCAGGGGCAGAGTTGTACCTTGCACCCTGCGGATTGTCAATTGGCAGGCATTTTGCCAAACCGCGTCATTCCCTTGGCAATTTGAAAAGCCGTTTGAAATTGGCCGTCGTAAGCTGGGCGACCTCCGCCAGGCTCACACCTTTCAATTCGGCCAGCTTGCGCGCCGTCTCGACGACGAAGGCGGGTTCATTGCGTTTGCCCCGATGCGGCACGGGCGCGAGGTAGGGGCAATCGGTCTCGATCAACAACCGGTCAAGCGGCACGCTCCGGGCCACGGCGCGCAATTCATCCGCTGTTTTGAAGGTAATGACGCCCGAAAACGAGATGTGAAAACCCATTGCCAGCGCCGCGTCGGCCAAGGCTTGCGTGCTGGTGAAGCAGTGGATGATACCGCCGAGTTCCGTGCCGCCGCGTTGCGCCCAATGTTCCCGCAGGATGGCGATAGTGTCGTCTTCGGCCTCGCGCGTGTGAATGATAACGGGCAGTTCCGACATGCGCGCCAGTTCCAATTGCCGCGCAAAGACGCGCCGCTGCACCTCGCGCGGGCTGTGGTCGTAATGGTAATCCAGCCCGATCTCGCCCCAGCCGATGACCTTGGGGTGTTGCGCGGCGGTGAGCAACTCGGCCTCCAATGGCTCGTCATACAAACTGGCTTCGTGCGGGTGCAGGCCAACGGCGGCGTAGATGAACGGATGCTCTTCGGCTAGTTTCAAGCCACTCGGCAGCGAGCCTTTGCCGATGTCGCTGCCCGCGATTTCGAGCATGAGTTCGACGCCGGCGGCCTGGGCGCGCGCGATGACTGCGGCGCGGTCGGCGTCGTAGTTGGGTGTGTCGAGGTGGGCGTGGGAATCAATGAACATCGGTGGCGTCTTCTATGAATAGCTCAGGGTAATGTTCCCGTGCGAGTTCTTCACGCACTTCAGGCAAGCCCGCCAACAAATCCTCTTCTGTAATACCGAGTTGTTCTAGTTTGGCTGCCAATGCCTCGCTCAGCTTTTCAAATAAGAGAAGGTTTGTTTGGTTAGTCGTCATCATTGAGTTTAAGCATGAGGCATACGCATCTGAGTGAATAGTTGTCCTTCGCTGCCCACGACAGCGCGCGCTTCCGTGTAAATCTGAGCGAAAAGCTGCTCATTAGTTAATTGGCCCAACCCCGCCTTGCCGGTCGCGCGCGGTAATTGCAGCCACAGCAGACTTGGCCCTGTGCTCTCAACTGCCGGGGCATTCTGCATCAACGACACCAAATACATTGCCACTGGCTTGATCGCCAGCACTTTGGCAGTAATGCCCGAATCCAGGGCGAGTATGGCCGGATTGTGGTCGAGTTCGGTTACCGTGTCAGCGAGTAACTTCGTTAGGCCAGTCAGGAAGCTCTTGTCATTCTCGGTCAATGATAACTTTTCTCTGCCGCCCTTTGGTTGAAGCCGTTTGACCAGTTCGACCACCAATTTCTCCTGCGCTTGATTGACCCGCTGAATTGCATTAGCCGCAGCAATAGCCTGGTCCGGTGTAAGCACGTCCAAGTTTAAGGCATTCAAAGTTTCGCTGAGCGCGCCGTGGATAAGGCTGGAAATCTCATAGTTAGCCGTCGCTATCTCAAACCCCGCATCGGACGAGACAGTGCGCACTGGCAGGCTCCCATTTGGCTCAAGCAACTGGTTCAAAGCCGCAAAGGTCGCCATCAACGTCATGCCACCGATGACCGCCAGCGCCTGCTCGATCCCAGCTTGGGTTTGCACCGAGTTCGCCAGCCACAAGAGCAGTGTCGTCAATAAAGCCAGTGCCAACACAACGTTCAGTTTCGACAAGCCTGATCTGACTTCATTCTTCATTCTCTTTACCTCCTTGCGCTTTTTTCAGCGCAGCCAGCACAAACTTTGGGGCCAGGTTGTAAACTGCCGCGCCCAAAACGACGAATCCGGCAAACCAATTATTGGGCACGAGCCACATTCCCGCCCCGAGCGCGGCGAAACTCAGAAGCTGCCTGCCGATCAACTCAATGCGCTCCAGCGAACGTTTGTGCGCCTTGTCTCTGACCTCCTCGTTTTGCCGGATCAGTTCGCCACGCAGCTTGGTGACGAGCACCATTTCCAGCGGCTCGGTGGTCGCGGCAATGCGCTGGTCAATCGTTTCAATGAGTTTGTCAGAGTTGTCAGAGGTATCGGCCATTATGTTTAGCCCTGCCTTGCCAGGCGCATACTACCGCAACTTCGTCCCATTCGGCACTTCTTCCAAAAAGCCCGCCAACACTGGCTTTCCTTCCTCGCCCACCGACGCCGCCAGAATCATCCCTTGCGATTCAAAGCCGCGCAGCTTGCGCGGCGCCAGGTTCGCCACGACGATGACTTTGCGCCCAATCAGCTTTTCAGGTTGGTAATACTGCGCGATGCCGGCCAGGATTTGGCGCGGTTCGGCTTCGCCCAGGTCAATCGTGAAGCGCAACAGTTTGTCCGCCTTCGGCACCGCTTCGGCGGTCAGGATTTGGCCGACGCGCAGTTCGACCTTGGCGAAATCGTCAATCGTGATGTAACTCGGCGCGACCTCCGCCACAGGCGCGGGCGCAGCTTCGACTACGGGTGCAGCCGGAGTTTGCGGTTGTTCGTTCTTTTCAGTTTCTGCTTGCTTGATGTCTTCCATAACTTTGCCTTTGTCCAGAGTGGGGAAAATAGGTTTGATGTCGCCGAGGCTGCAACCCGCCGCGTCGCCCCAGTGCAGCGTGGCGGGGTGCACCGCCGCCGCCGTGCCCGGCGCGCCGAGTTGTTGCCAGATCGTTTGCGCCGACACGGGTAGCACGGGGGCGAGCAGCACGGCGAAATGGCGGAGCGCTTCGACGGCGGTGTGCAGCACCAATTCGAGCGCCGCGCGCTCGGTGGGGTCTTTTGCCAGATTCCACGGCTTCGTGTCTGACAGAAATTTGTCCACGCGCGTGGCCGCTGTCTGCACGGCTTCGAGCGCGTAGCTAAAACCGTACTGGTCAAACTCGCGGTCGAATTCGGCAACGGCTTGTTGCACCGCCGCGCGCACTTCGTTCGCCAGTGCCTGCAACTCCGCTGACACTTCGGCAGGCGCGGCTGGCACAACGCCGTCGCAATTGTTGCGCACCAGTGTCAGCGTGCGGCTGCTCAGGTTGCCGATACCTTTGGCGAGTTCAGCGTTGGTGCGTTCGATCAGCGCCTCATACGTGAAATCGCCGTCCTGTCCGAAAGCCATTTCGCGCAGGCAGAAATAGCGCACGGCGTCGGTGGTGAAATGCTTTTGCAGCACGGCCAGGTCAATCACGTTGCCCAGCGTTTTTGACATCTTGCGTCCGCCCGACAGCCAAAAGCCGTGCACAAAGACGGATTGCGGCGGTTCCAGCCCGGCGGCCAGCAAAAACGCGGGCCAATACACCGTATGAAAGCGCAGGATGTCTTTGCCGACCAATTGCAGATTCGCCGGCCAGAGTTTTTTGAAATGCGCTTCACCGCCGAACTGCTCGTTCCCGAAGCCAATCGCCGTGATGTAATTCGAGAGCGCGTCGAACCAGACATACATCGTGTGTTCGGGATCGTCGGGCACGGGGATGCCCCATTTGACCGAGACGCGGCTGACCGACAGATCGTTCAAGCCGCCGCGCACGAAGCTGAGCACTTCGTTGCGCCGCGTTTCAGGGCGGATGAAATGCGGGTTCTTTTCATAAAGCTCCAACAACCGGTCTTGAAAGGCCGAGAGTTTGAAAAAGTAACTCGCCTCGCCCACGCGATCCAGCGGGCGTTCGTGCGTGGGGCAGACGGGCACGCCGTCTGCATTCGGCGCAGCTTCGCTTTCGGTATAAAACTCGTTGCAGTTGGCGCAATACCAGCCTTCGTATTCGCCCTTGTAAATGAAGCCGTTCGCTTTCGCCCGCCGCCACAATTCCTGCGCGGCCTGTTTGTGGTACTCGTCGGTCGTGCGCACCCAGTGCTGGTTGGTGAATTGATAGGGCGCAAAGGCGGTTTGAAAGGCGGTGACGATTTTGTCCACGTGTTCTTTGACGGGCAAGCCGGCCTGCGCGGCGGCGCGCTCGATGTTCAGGCCGTGCTCGTCGGTGCCGGTCAGGAAGAAGACTTCGCGCCCGCGCTGGCGTTGGTAACGCGCGACCGTGTCGGCAATGATCGTGGTGTACAGATGGCCGAGATGCGGTTGCGAATTGACGTAGTAAATCGGGGTGGTCAGGTAAAAAGTGTTGCTCATGCGTGCTTTCTCTGTGCGATAAAAGAAGGAGTACAGTCGGTCAAACCTGATTGCTGCGGCTTGTTCGGGCAGGCGAGCGATGCAAGGTAAAAGGTGCCGGGCTTCATTGCTTGGGCTGGCCGTGAATGTAGTGATCGTGATTTTCAGCCATATCGTGCGGCAAGCCTGGAATCGTGCCCGCAAATTTCAACAGGCGTTTGCCGAGCGGTTCCGGTTCTTCTTCGATTACGCTGACACGCAGATGCCGGCCTTCAGGGATTTCCGCACCAGTTTGCAACACAACTACGCCATTGACGACCGTGCCGCTAAATTCTCTCAATGTGCTTTCCATCTGCTTACCTCCGCGAGCACTTTAACATGCCGCCGCATTTTTTCACGCGGGTTGGGAAAGCTCAAGCCGCGCTTCGGGCGCGCCATCCGTGCGCCAGAGCAGCGCCATCCAGCCGAGAACAAAGAAGGTCGGCAAGGTCGCAATCAGGCTGGCGGCCAAAGGCAGCGCGATGACGTTTGAATTCGTCAGTGGCGCGCCGAAATACAGCGCAATGCCGATGATGACGTGGTGCGGCAACGCGGTCAGCAACGCCAGTGGCAAGGCCGCGCGGCGCAAGCTTGGCAGTGCGTGGTTAGGCAGCAGACGATGCGCCAGCAGTCCGATTGGCAGCAGCAGCACGGTCAGGTAGTGGAACCAACTGATCGGCCCCAACAACAAACTGGCGCAGAGCAACAGCATGAATGAAGTATCGAATTGCCGCGCGCGCCACGCCAGCCACAGCGTCACGACCAGCAACAACAACGGCAGCAACAGCGCAAACACCCGCGCCAATGTGGCCGACGCGAACAGCGGTTCGACCAGCACGTGCGGCGCGAGTTCGCGCGCCGCCCCTGTGCCTTGAAACAAGCGCCAGCCCCACGAGGCCAGCGCCAGATTGCTGAAATAGCCGCGATAGAGCTGGCCGACCTGCGGGCCGACTTTCAAGTAGTAATCCCTGACCGCCGCGAAGCCGAACACCGCCAGCGCCAGCAGATGCACCGCGCCGACGGTCAGCCCGCGCCAAACAACGCGCGCCACTGGCGGCGTAACAATAGAAAGACCGCGAAGGGCCACGCCAGCAGCTTCAACGCCAGCGCGCCGCCCAGCAGCACGCCGCCCAGCAAGTGCCGCTCGCGCCGCCAGGCCCGCCACATCCCGACCGCCAGCAACAACAGCCACAGATCAATCTGTCCCGTAATCAAATCCACCGTCAGCGGCCCGTATCCCAGCGCCATCCAACTCAACGCCAGCGCCCAGACCCAACTCTTCATCACGTCAAATTCGCGCAGCACCAACTGCAGGGCGAGCAGCAGACAGAGCAGGCTGAAGCCAATCCAAATCAAATTGGCCGTGCGGTAATCCACCAGTCCGATAGGCGCGCTCAGCAACAGCAAGCCGGGCGAATGCGGCGTCGGATGACGAAAGAGATCGGCGGGCAAGGGAAGTCGAACTGCTTGGCTAATTCAGGCAGTGGCGTGTAAGGATTGATCCCGGTCAGAATGGCTTTGGCGGGCAAGTAATCCGCCGTGAAATCGCGGCGATAATAAATGTCTGGCGCGAAGATGGCTTGGAGCCAGATAAAGCCGATGAACCCGGCCAACAAACCAAGATAAAGAAAGAGCCGTTTCCAGCCGGGGGAGACTTTCATGGTTACCAATGTCTGTTTAGCAGTGGGACAAGGCTGCCAACTTGTCCCACTCGAAAAACTATTCGGGCACCGGTTGTCCTAACGACCTCAAGCGCGCGCGTTCAAATTCATCGCCCTTTTTCCAGGTGGGCAGTTCATCCGCATCGGCCACACGCAACCCGATCCAGAACGCCAGCCGCGCCTGTTGCACCAGACCGCTGAAATCCCAATTCGGGCTGTATTCATCGCTCGGCTGGTGATAGCGGTTCTTGTTGTATTCGGCGAATTGCTCCTGGCCCCATTCGGCGGGATGCCCGACGAATTTGGTGCCGGGGTTGAAACTGACCGCCGGGACGCCCGCCTTGGCAAAGGGGAAATGATCCGAACGATAAAACGAGCCTTGTTCGGGACGCGGGTCGGGCGCGATGGTGACGGTGTTTTCTTTGCAAACCTCTTCGATGATTTTGCCCAGCGTCGAACGCTCCGCGCCCAGCGGCGTGATGTCGCTGGTCATGCCCAGCACGTTCATCGAGTCGAGATTGATGTTGGCGATGGTCTTGGCGAGCGGGACGAGCGGATTGCGCGTGTAAAACTCCGCGCCCAGCAAGCCTTGCTCTTCAGCCGTAGTCGCGATGAACAGGATCGAACGCTTCGGTTTGACCTCCAAATTTGCATAGGCCCGCGCAATCGCCAGCAAGCCCGCGATGCCCGTCGCATTGTCCACCGCACCGTTATAGATGTTGTCGCCCGTTTGGTCGGGCCGCATGCCCAGGTGATCCCAGTGCGCCGAATAGACGATGAATTCATCGCGCAGAATCGGCGTGACGATTGGCGCGGGCGTGGTATTCGCTTGTTTGCCGGTAGGTTGCGCAGGTGGTTCGGGCGCTTCGCCGCGCAGGATGGCGACGACGTTGGGGGCGGTGACGCGTTGGGCTTTGGTCTCGAGCGTTGTTTCGACTTTGGCGGTCAGCGGCGCCGGTTTGAAGTCGCGCGCTTTGGCGGCCTCGCGCAGCTTGTCTAAATCCTGCCCGCCGAGTTGCGCCAGCTTGCGCGCGGTCTCTTCGGTCACCCAGGCTTTGAATTTCAGCGTCGGCGTCTTTTCGTCCGGCACCAGGCCGAAGCGCTCGCCGTCCCAGCCGGTGCGCACAACTTGCCAGCCGTAGCCCGCCGATTCGGTCGTGTGCACCAGGATCACGCCCGCCGCGCCACGCCGCGCCGCCTCTTCAAATTTGTACGTCCAGCGCCCGTAATAAGTCAGCGCCTTGCCGCCAAACAGATTCGGTTCGGCCGCGCTGGCGGGCGGATCGTTGACCAGCATCATTACGATTTTGTCTTTCACGTCGAGGTCTTTGTAATCGTTCCAGGGCACTTCGGGCGCGCTCACGCCGTAGCCGACAAAGACGATTTCGTGATTGATGGGAATCTCGGCCTGTTCCAGATCGGTGCTGGCGACGAAGTCTTCGGCGAATTTGAATTCGGCGTCACCGTTGGCGCTCTTGATGGTCAGCTTGGTTTCAGGATCGGTCTTGACGCTGATCATCGGGACTTGCTGAAAGAACGTGCGGTCGGGCGCCGCCGGTTCCAGACCCATTGATTCGAGTTCCGCCGCGATGAATTTGGCTGCGAGCAGACCGCCGCGTGTGCCGGTGCCGCGCCCTTCCAGCAAATCGTCGGACAGGTATTTGATATAGGCGCGCAGCTTGAATTCTTCGATCTGAGCGCCGGCGATTTCCTCGTCCGTGCCGTCCAGCGTGCCCGGATTTGAGCCGATCATTTCATCGAAGCCTTTGCGGCGCACGACCGGCGTACTGGCGCGGCGGCTGCGGCCCCGGCGCGCACGGCTGCGTCCGCGCCGTCCGCTCGAACGTTTCGCGCGGGTGCGCGTCTTGCTGCTCTTTTTGGCGCTGGCGCGTTTTTTGCTCTTGGCACTGCGGCGGCGTTGGGCCGCGTCGGCGTCGCCTTCCACCACCGGCCAGACCAAGCCGAAGCAGAGCAACAGGACAAGCAGGCGGACTAAGATGCGATGTTTACTCATCAGAATTGCATTCTCCACAAAACAAATTGCCGCTGACGCGCTGGGCCAGCGGACGGGTGAAGCACTTATATTTTTGCTGTAACGCGGACCGGATTTTCTCGTGGCAGGCAGGCGCGCAAGACAACCGCTAGCTCCTTGCGGCAAAAACTGCTCCCGCATTCTTAACCCGATTAAGCCGGGAAAAGCAAGCACGCCCTCCAGGACGCGAGCAAACTCAAGACGCCATGAGGCCGTGAGAAAATACACGGTGCTTGGCTGACTGGGTTGAGGTTTCGTGGAATTTTGAAACGAGGGCAAACGCTGCGCAAAGTTCAGACTTCAGCCGGATGCCAGTCAAGGTTTTGGGTAAGTACACTGACAACTAAGTTCTTTGAGAGAAAGCGGACAGCACCACGTAGTAACGATTTCAATCGTTCAGCCCTGGCCGCAGCACCCAACGACTAAAATCGTTACTACGTGGTGGCGTCCCCTTTCTCTCAAAGAACTTAGTTGCCGGCGGAGTATGTGTGGCTTTCAGGGCAACAGCAGCGCCACGCGCGGGCGGTTCAGGCGTCCAAAATTTCGTCGAGTTTGGCTTGATTGACGCTGCCCGTCGCGGCAATCAAGCGGGCGGCTTCGTCGCATTTTTCCTGGATGGGATGGCCGGCGTGGCCGCGCGTCCAGGTCCAGACGATGCGGTGGCCTTGGGCGGCGGCGTCTATGCGGGCCCAGAATTCGTGGTTGGTTTTGCGCTTGAAGAGCTTGTTCATCGTCTTGACCACGTATTGCGAATCGGAAATGACTTCGACCTGGCAGGGTTCTTTTAACGCTTCCAGTCCGACGCAGGCGGCGATGATTTCGGCTTGTTGATTGGTGGCTGTGCCTAGATATTCGCCCACGATTTTGCGCTTGGCTTGGAATTCGAGAATGGCGACGGCCCCGGCGCGCGCACCCTTGCTGCCGTTGCCCAGGCTGCTGCCGTCACAGACGATGGTGATTTTTTTCATGGAATGGAGTGCAGGAAAAGTTGTCAGCCGATGCCCAGCTTTTGCGTGATTTTTTTGAATGGCCGCACGGGCGTGACCGGCGTTGCCTCGTCCGTCAGCCCCGCCGCCGCGCGCCGCCGCGCCTGATAAAGCGCGCGCAACTTCATGGTGAATTCCATTTCGGAATTGACCGAACGCAACGCCAGCCGCGTTTCGGCGATCAACAGCATGCTGCTATAAAACAAAAAGAGCGTGCCCGCGATGCCCAACAGCATGGGCAGCCAGCCCAGGTGCTGCAACAGCGCCACCAAGCCGATGCAAACCGTCGTCGTGACGAAGAGGCCGAGCGCGATGTAAAGATTGGTGAGCGAGCGTTGAATCAGCAAACCGCGCTGGGTGTGCGTCTTTAATTGGCGCTCGAATTCGTGCAGCCGTTCGTCGGGGAAATCCGCCGTCTCATCGCTCGAAAGCTGTTCGATCTCGTGGCTCAGGCTGCGCACGCGATCCACGATGCGCGCCAGCCGCATCGAAGTCGAAACGATCAGCGTGCCGCAGGCCGAGATCAACACTGCGGGCGTGATCATCGCGCTCAGCACGCTCAACGGGTTATTCAATTCGGGTAAAAACATCTCAAGCGAACTGAAGTCTGGGCACTTTTGAAAAAATGAAACCAAGCGCTACAAAAACCTGGCAGCTTGGCTACGCGGATGATGCGGATGACGCGGAGGCAGCGGATTTCCACGGATTTTTCTTATGGTTGATCCGCGCCGCTCCGCGTAGCTATGTTCTCTCCCTATTAAAAGTGTCCAGACATCAGCTCAAGCGAACAGGTTGATCTGTTTAGCCAGCTCGAAATCCTTGTCGGTCAAACCGCCGGCATCGTGCGTGCTGACGCTGATGCGCACGCGGTTGTAACTGTGCACCAATAAATCCGGGTGGTGGTTGACCCATTCGGCCAGGTCGGCCACACGATTGACGAAGGCGATGGCTGTTTTGAAATTCTCGAAATGAAAATCGCGGATGATTTGCCCGCCATTCAGATGCCAATCAGGCAGGCTTTCCAGTTTCTGGTCAATTTGGGCGTCGTTCAGTTTCATCGCGTTCCTCCAGTACAAGGGCAGCGCACGGGGCGTGCTTCAAATGCATGCGACGTGTCAGTAGCCCGACCCTGTCGGCGGGCCGGCAGCGCCGTCAAGCCCGCGC
>JANOWX010000635.1:0-7639 GCA_031418175.1 Acidobacteriota bacterium
CTGCAACATTGCGTAAGTCCTAACCAGAAGAGATTTTTTTTTCGGCTGGTGAACATTCTTGACTGTCACTTTGCCCTGAGCTAATGAGAGGATACGACCGGCAAGTTGTTCGGACTTGGCTCGGCTGCCCCGCACGCTGGCTCACAACGCTTGCTTTCCTTGCTGGCAAAAAATATCTAGTCCGGCCTAACGGCCCAAAATTTCAAGGCAGGCGCTGTTGCATGTCGCGGCGCGCATCAAAGTTCAGGTTGATTGAGAGGCAAACACTATGAAATTCCCGCTTCGCACCCACCGCAATTTTTATTTCGCGTTGCTCTTTTGTGGCGCAGGTTTATTGGCCTTCGGACTCACGCGGCTGAACTGGCGCGCTGAGGCGGCCGCGCAAGTTAACCCTGGCGGCCAGCGCTCGCCGGACGGCATTTGGCAAGGCAGCGGAACCACGCGGGCTGAAGGCGTCGGCCTGGCGCGCGCCTTTCAACTCAATCAAAACGCGCTGGCCGCGGTGCTCAACCGCGCGCCCCGCGAATCTGGCGCGTCGCTCAGCGGCAGTCCCGCCATGCTCACGTTGCCCATGCCCAATGGCTCATACGAGCGCTTCCGTATCGAGGAGTCGCCTTTGCTGGAGCCTGCGCTCGCCGCGCGCTTCCCTGAAATCAAGACCTATCGCGCGCAAGGGGTTGACGACCCGCGCGCCACGGCGCGTTTGGATTGGTCGCCGCGCGGCTTTCACGCCTTGTTGCTGAGGAGCGCGGGCACGGTCAGCATTCAACCTGCGCGCACGAGCGACACCACGACCTACGTCAGCTATGCGAGCCAGGGCCTGACGGCGGATGCCAACGAATTGCGTTGCCTGGTGGACGAGCAAGAGCAAGCCAAGGCGCATGTGCCCGCCCCCAACGCCCCGGCGGCTGAGGTGGGCGACACCTTGCGTGTTTATCGTGTCGCCATCGCCACGACCCAGGAATATACCAATCAAGCCAATCTAGGCGGCGGTTCGGTCGCCAATACTTTGGCCTCGCTTGCCACCTGGCTGAGCGGCGTCAACACGGTGCTCGAACGCGAAGCAGCCGTGCGGCTGGTGCTGGTGGCCAATAACAACGTGATTGTTTTTACGGCTGAACCGGATCCTTTCACTAATAGCAATGCAAGCACCATGCTCGGCGAGATACCGGGCGTGCTCAACACCAACATCGGTCAAGCCAATTTCGACATCGGCCATGTGCTGGGCACGACCGCTTCGGGCGCAGCAGGGGTAGCGGGTCTAGGCGTGATCTGTGACAACTCGCCGGCGGGTACGGGACAGCAAAAGGCGCGCGGCGCAACGCGCGTGAGCGGGCCGGCCGGCCAATCCGGCCAGCTTGGTGTGCTGACCCACGAGTTCGGCCATGAATTCGGCGCCGCGCATACCTTCAATGCGGTGGAAGCTTCGGGCAATTGCGCGGCGGGCAATCGTTCCGGCAATACGGCCTATGAAACCGGCAGCGGTTCGACCTTGATGTCGTATGGCGGCATTTGCGCGACCAACAACCTCGCGGGCAAGGAGTTTCGCCTGCACGCGGGCAGCTTTGCGCAAATCACCACGGAACTGACGACCGCGACCTGCAATAACGGCAATTGGCTTGCGACCGGCAATAACGTGCCGACGATCAATGCGGGCGGCAACTTCACCATTCCGAGGCAGACGCCCTTCAACCTCACGGCGACCGGCACAGACGCCGACGCGGCCGATGTGCCGAACCTGACATACACCTGGGATCAAATAGACGCGGGCGGCGCGCTTTATCCAAACCCGCCTTATGGCGATCAGGCCGGCGATCCGAATACGACCACGCGCCCGCTTTTTCGTTCCTTCCCGCCCGCGAGCAGCCCGCTGCGGCAGTTTCCGAGCCTGACCTACATTCTCAACAACGCCAACGTCCCGCCGCCCACGGTGGACGGGGCCATCACGGGCGAAAACCTGCCCAGCGTGGCGCGCACCATGAACTTCCGGGCCACGGTGCGGGATAATCGCAGCGGCGGCGGCGGCGTCAACGAAGACACCGCCATCATCACCGTCAACGCGGCCACTGGCCCCTTTGCCCTGACCGCGCCCAATGGCCCGAATAATCTGACCGGCGGCGCGGCGTTCAATGTCATCTGGAATGTGGCGGGCACCAGCGGCGCGCCGATCAATACGGCCAACGTCAAGCTTTCGCTCTCGACCGACGGCGGCACTACCTTTCCCACCGTGCTGGCGGCCAGCACGCCCAATGATGGCAGCGAATCGGTGAACATCCCCAACGGGCTGGTCAGCACGACGGCGCGCCTCAAGATCGAAGCCGTCGGCAACATCTACTTCGACATCTCGGACGCCAATTTCAACATCACGCCCGGCGATGGCTGCCTGGCACTGAGCGGCCTTAGCCCGGTCATTATCAACACCGGCGGCCAGGTCGTGCTGACCGGCATCAATTTCACCGGCTTGACCGCAGTCAATTTCACCGGCGCGAATGTGAACTGCCCCAGCGCCAATTGCACGGTCAACAGCAACACGCAAATCACGCTGACCGTGCCCGCCGGCGCGCTGACCGGCCCGCTGACCATCGTCAAAGGCGGTTGCGCCAACCTGGCAACGGCGGCGCTCACGATTTGCCCCAATCCCTCCACCACCATTCAGTATGACGGCGGCTTTGGCGGCGGCGCGACCGGCGACACCGGTTATTATGTGATTCGCGCCACCCCGGCCAGTTATCCGGCCACGCTGAGCCATGTCGCGATTCGCTTCAGTGGCTTTCAGTCAGTCCCCCAAGGCACGAATTTCACCGTTGTCGCGGGCGCCAGTCCCAGCGGCAGCACGAATATCAACGGTGTTAGTTTCCAGACCGTCAACACTACGGTGGCGGCGCTCGATCAGCACGTCAATTATGCGGTCACGCCGCTGACGATCAATTCCGGCGACTTCGTGGTCGGCTACAACTTCCCGTCAAATACGGGCTTCCCCGGCCTGCACGACAATTCGCCCACCGCGAATCGCTCCTACAATTCCGCCGACGGCGCGACCTTTACCGCCTTTGTCGGCGACCTGTTGGTGCGCGCAGTGGTTTACACCGGCAATTGTGCGGGCGCGGCGAACACCGCGCCAACCTTCACTCCGGCGGCGGCCATCTCCCGTCAACTAGGCAGCACGGCAGGCGCGGCGGTCACTGTCGGCACGGTGACTGATACGCAAACAGCGGCGGGCAGTTTGACTGTCACCCAAATCGCGGGCGGCACCGCGACGGGCATGACCGTCAGCGGCATCATCAACACCAACGGCACGATCACCGCGCAGGTCAGCGCGGCCTGCAACGCCACAGCAGGCACCGTGCGCTTTCAGGTCTCGGACGGCAGCCTGACGGGCACCGGCGATTTGCAAGTCAACCTGACCGCCAACACGGCGCCCACACTGACCTATGCCAACGCCAACGTCGCCTTGAACGGCGCGACCACGATCAATCCCACGGCTGCCACGGACAACGGCACGATCAACAGCTTCGCCGTGCAAAGCCAGGGCACTTACACGGGCACGATTTCGGTCAACAACGCCACGGGCATCGTTTCGCTCAGCAACGCCGCGCCCACCGGAGCGCACACGATTATGATTCGCGCCACTGACAATTGCGGTGCGACCACTGACGCCAGCTTCACGCTGAACGTCACCACCGGCAACACCGCCCCAATTTTCACGCCAGCCGCCGCCATTGCGCGCCAACAAGGCAGCCCGCCGGGCGCGGCAGTCACAGTCGGTACCGTGACTGATGCCGAAACGGTGGTGGGCAGTTTGACCGTCACGCAAATCGCGGGCGGCACCGCCGCCAACATCAACGTCAGCGGCATCACCAACACCGCCGGCACGATCACCGCGCAAGTCAGCGCGGCCTGTAACGCCACTGCGGGCACGGTGCGCTTTCAGGTCTCGGACGGCAGCCTGACCAGCACGGGCAATTTGCAAGTCAACGTGACCGCCAACAGCGCGCCCACGCTGACTTATGCGAATGCCAGCGTGAATACGAACGGCGCAACGACGGTCAATCCGGTGACCCTGTCAGACAACGGCACGGTCAACACCATCGCCGTGCAAAGCCAGGGCGCTTACACCGGCACGATTTCGGTCAGCAACACCACGGGCGTCGTTTCAATCAGCAACGCCGCGCCCGCCGGAGCGCACACGATCACGATCCGCGCGACCGACAATTGCACCGCGTTCACCGACGCGACGTTCACCTTGACCGTCGGTTGCGTCAGCAGCCTGACCGTCAACAACACCGGCGACGGCGTGGACCTCACGCCGGGCAATGGCGTGTGCGAAACGGCGTTGGGCAACGGCCTTTGCACCTTGCGCGCGGCCATTCAGGAAGCCAATGCGCTGGCGGCCTGCACGCCGTTCACGATCAATTTCAGCGTGAATGGCATCATCAATCTGGGCACGGCGCTGCCGGTTCTGAATCATCCCAACCTGACGCTCAACGGCCCGGGCGCCAACCTGCTCACCGTGCGCCGCAACGGCGCGGGCAATTTCCGCATCTTCGCGCTCAATACTGGCCGGATCGCCAGCCTCGGCGGCTTGACCATCGCGGATGGAAACGTGGCCGGTGACGGCGGCGGAGTGCTCAACAGCGGCGCCTTGACGATGACTGGTTGCCAGATTACCGGCAACACAGCCACCGGCTTTGGCGGCGGCCTGCAAAACTCGGGCACGCTGACCATCAACAACACGACCATCGCCAACAATACGGTCACCAGCGGCGCGACGGGCGGCGCGATTGACAACACCGGGACGTTGACGCTCAGCAATTCGACCATCAGCGGCAACATGGCCAACGGCGGTGACGCGAGCGGCGGCATTTATGCGTTCGGTGGAACGGTGACGCTCACCAACTGCACCATTACCGACAACCAGGCGTCAGGCGCCAATGGCACGGGCGGGCTCATCAGCGATAACGGCGCGTCAGTGACGGTAAAAAACACCATCATCGCGGCCAACCGCGATAACACGACGGCGCCCGATGTGAATATCGTCGCGCCCGGGACGATTACTTCCAGCGGCTTTAACCTGATTGGCAACGTGGGAACCGTGACCGCCTTCAACCAAACAGGCGACCTGACGGGCAACGGCGCGCCGGCGCTCAATCCGCTGCTCGGCGCGCTGGTCAACAACGGCGGCCCCACCTCAACCAACGCGCTCTTGCCCGGCAGTCCGGCGATCAACGCGGGCACGGCAACCGGCGCGCCCGCCAACGATCAACGCGGCATTGCGCGCGTGGGCAATACCGACATCGGCGCGTATGAATCGCGCGGTTTCACGGTGGCCATCAGCAGCGGCAACAACCAGAGCGCGAATATCAACACGGCCTTTGCCAATCCGCTGGTCGTCACCGTCAGCAGCGCGAATGGTGAACCGGTCAATGGCGGACGCGTCACCTTCAGCGCGCCAGCTGCGGGCCCGCGCGCCACCTTCACAGGCAACCCGGCCACCATCGCGGGCGGCCAGGCCAGCGTCACGGCGACAGCGAACAACGTGGCGGGCGGCCCTTACGACGTCGCGGCCAATGCCAGCGGCGCGGCGGCAGTCAATTTTTCGTTGACGAATACGACCGTCACAAACACGCCGCCGGCGTTTAACCCGGCGGCGGCCATCGCGCGCCAACAAGGCAGTCCGGCGGGCGCGGCGGTCACGGTGGGCACGGTGACCGACACGCAAACACCGGCGGGCAGTTTGATTGTCACGCAAGTCGCGGGCGGCACCGCCCTCAACATCAACGTCAGCGGCATCGTCAACATCGCCGGCACGATCACCGCGCAAGTCAGCGCGGCCTGTGGCGCCACCACGGGCACGGTGCGCTTCCTGGTTTCGGACGGCAGCCTGAACAACACCGGCGATTTGCAAGTCAACGTCAGCGCCAACACGGCGCCCACACTGACCTATGCCAATGCCGCTGTGCTGACGGGCGGCGCGACGACGGTCAACCCGACGACCGCGACGGACAACGGCACGATCAATGCTTTCGCCGTGCAAAGCCCGGGCGCCTATACCGGCACGATTTCGGTCAATGGCGCGGGCGGCGTCTCAATCAGCAACGCCGCCCCAGTGGGCGCGCATACGATCACCATTCGCGCGACCGACAATTGCACCGCGACGACCGATGCCACGTTCACACTGACCGTCACGGCCACCTGTCCGACGATCACCGTGAATCCCGCGAACCCGGCGTTGCCCAACGGACGCGCGGGCGTGCCGTATAGCCAGACCTTCACGCAAACAGGCGGCGCGCTGCCCGTGAATTTCACAGTCAGCGCGGGCGCCTTGCCCACCGGCCTGACACTCGCGGCAGGCGGGCTTTTATCCGGCACGCCGACGGTGTTCGGCGCGTTCGGCTTCACCATCCGCGCGACCGATCAAAACAACTGCTTTGGCGAACGCGCGTATACGCTGACGCTCGCTCCGCCCTGCCCCACGCTCACCGTCAATCCGGCCACACTGCCGAATAGCTTTGTCGGAGCGGCGTATAACCAAACGCTGACGGCCACGGGCGGCACCGCGCCGCATACGTTTGCAGTGATGGCGGGTGCGCTGCCGGGCGGAGTGACATTAGCAAGCGGGGGCGCGTTGAGCGGGATGCCGACAACGCCAGGTACGTTCAGCTTCACGGTCACGGCGACAGACAACACGGGCTGTACAGGCACGCGCGCCTATACGGTCGCCATCAGCGGCAACGGCTTGCAGTTCTTCCCGCTGCCGCAACCGGTGCGCTTGCTCGAAACGCGCTTAGGCTTCAGCGGCTGCACGACGCCGGGCGTGCCGATCAATGCGAACGGCACGCTCACGCTGCCCGCGCGCACGGTCTGTGCGGGCATTCCGGCGAATGCGGCGGCAGTCACGGGCAACATCACCGTCGTGCCGTCAGGGCCGGGCTTCCTGACGCTGTTCCCCAGCACGGCGACGCAACCGCAGGTCGCCAACTCCAACTTCGCGGCGGGCGAAATCACCAACAATGTTTTCACCGTCGGTCTCGGCGCGGGCGATGGCGCGTTCAGGATTTTCAGCAACGCGACCACGCACGTGATTGTGGACGTGACTGGTTACTACGCGCCGCCCGGCACCGGCGGTTTGTACTTCCATCCGCTGGCGACGCCTGTGCGCTTGCTCGAAACGCGGCTTGGCTTCTCAGGCTGCCTTGCGCCGGGCACGCCTTTGACGGGCACGGGCAATCCGAATGCCGATCCGAATCTGGACTTGTTGTTGCAGGGCCGTTCGCCGGTCGCCGCGCCGTGCAATTCGATTCCGGCAACGGCGCAGGTGCTGGTCGGCAACGCAACCTCAGTGTCGCCGACGGCCTTGGGTTACTTGACGATTTATCCGAGCGGCGGGGCAAGGCCCACGGTGGCGAGTTCGAACTATGCGGGTAACGACGTCATCAACGGCCCCTTCGCGGTGAAGCTGGGCACGGATGGCAAGTTCAAGATTTACACCTTCGCGACGACGCATCTGGTGGTGGACATTCTCGGCTATTACAGCGAAGAAGCGCTGGACGCGAACGGCGCGGGTTTGCTCTTCAATCCGCTGCCAAGCCCGGTACGCTTGCTCGAAACGCGCGCGGCGTTTAGCGGCTGCACCAACCCT
>JANOWX010000636.1:0-1821 GCA_031418175.1 Acidobacteriota bacterium
AGAGAAGGCCGCGGTCATCGGTCAGTCGTGGGATTACGTGCTGTTGCAAGGGCACAGCATGCTTGATCTAAGCAAACCGGGTGATCCGACCACGCACGCCCGCGCGGCCAGAGAGTTGGCCGAATTGTTGCGCAGCAAAAATGCCAAAGCGGACATTCGGCTCGTCGCTACGTGGTCGCGCGCCGATCAGACCTATCCAGAAAAAGGCTATTGGCACGGCCAACCCATTGAGCAAATGGCGTTGGATATTCGCCGTGGCTACGACATTGCGTTGACAGAAAGGGCACCGCTGATTCGCAGCGTGATTCCGGTGGGCGAAGCGTGGAATCGGGCAATCAAGAACGGCGTAGCGGATCCGAATCCGTATGATGGCATTACCCCCGGCCAGCTCGATCTGTGGGGGAACGACCATTACCACGCCAGTGTGGCAGGGTACTATCTGGAGGCGCTGCTGATTTTTGCCGACCTCACCGGACTCGATCCGCGTTCGCTGGGCAAACAGGAGCTTGCGGCATCTGAACTCGGTCTTGCACCTGAACAAGCCTTCACGTTGCAAAAGCTGGCGTATGACGAACTGACCGCGATCAAAGGCCGCCCGCGCCTGCGGTCATTCAAACCGGTCAAGCCGCAGGAAAGAGGTGCTCAATGATTTGCTGCTATTTTCCGCGTTGCTGCTGAGCAGCGAGTAGTCTTTCGCCCGCGCGGTATGCGGGCGCATCGTTTGAAATCGCGGATCGCCCTGTCGCTAAAATAAGGGCCGAAAAAAGTAATCTCACGTTTGGAAAATCAATTTATGAAACTCTTCGCACGACTTCTTATCACCTTCATGCTTGGCGTTGGCGTCGTTACTCCGCACGCTTCACGCGTAGCCGAAGCGCAACCCAAGCCAAAAGCTAAAATGAACGTGCTGTTCATTGCCGTGGACGATTTGCGGCCTGAATTTGGCGCGTATGGCAGCAAGTACATTCACTCGCCGAATCTTGACCGCCTGGCGAAACAGGGCGTGACCTTCACGCGCGCCTACGTTCAGCAGGCGGTATGCTCGCCTTCGCGTACGAGCTTTTTGACGGGCGCGCGGCCTGACACCACGAAGGTTTGGGATTTGGTGACGCACTTCCGCACGGCAATTCCTGATGTCGTGACACTGCCGCAGCACTTCAAAAACAACGGCTATTTTGTCCAAGGCATGGGCAAGATTTATCACGGCGGCTATGACGATGCGCAATCGTGGTCGGTGCCGTGGGGCACGCCTAAAGCCATCACCTATGGCTTGCCCGAAAACGAAGCGCGCCAGAAAGAGAATCAGGCGCGTAGAAAACAACAAGACGAAGGTAATGAACAAGGAGCCAGAGGCCCTGCGTTTGTAGGCGCGGACGTGCCGGACAATACCTTTCAGGATGGCAAAGTCGCAGAGTTGGCAGTCAAGACGCTCGGCGAAATGGCGAAGAAAAATCAGCCGTTCTGGCTGGGCGTTGGTTTCATCAAACCACACCTGCCTTTCGTCGCGCCCAAGAAATATTGGGATTTGTATGATCCCAAGAAAATTCAACTCGCGCCGAATCCGTTCCGGGCGAAAGACGCGCCGGAATATGCTGTGCTGCCGGGCGGCGAATTGCGCAATTACAAAGACATTCCCCAAGGGCCGATTCCTGATGATCTGGCGCGGCAACTGAAGCACGGCTATTACGCGGCGATTAGTTATATGGACGCGCAACTCGGCAAAGTGCTGGACGAACTCGACCGGCTGAAATTGCGCGACAACACGATCATCGTGCTGGTCGGCGATCACGGCTGGAAGCTCGGCGAACACGGCGCGTGGTG
>JANOWX010000637.1:0-9694 GCA_031418175.1 Acidobacteriota bacterium
GGTGCATGGAGTTCAAGCTTTAGCTTGTCTGGCGCGCTTCGCGCGCCCAAGCAGCCAAAAGGCTGAACTCCAAGCACCTGACGCCGCGCGCTCATCCTGCCGGAATGAATCGAGCAAACAGGCCATGCGCTATTTCAATGAAATCCAACTCGCCATCAGCAACCTTTACGCGCACAAGCTGCGCACGTTTTTGACCATGCTCGGCATGATTTTCGGTGTGGGCGCGGTGATTGCGATGCTCTCGATCGGCGCGGGCGCTGAGAAAGAGAGTCTGTCGCTGATTGACACGATGGGTTTGCGCAACGTCATCATCCGCGAACGCGAGGCGCGCGAAGAGGATTTGAAGAAGGTGCGCGAGAATTCGCTCGGCCTGGCCTTGCGCGATGTGCAGGCGGTCAACGCCGTCACGCCCGACATCGAATCGTGGTCGGCGCGCAAACGCGTCAAGAGCTTTCAGATTTTCTCGTTCAAAGGCAAGAGCGACGATTCCAACGTCATCGGCGTCACGCCGTCGTACTTTCGCGCCGCCAAATACGACCTGGCCGAAGGCAGCTTCATCGCCGAACCGGATGAGAAAGACTACGAGCAATTTTGCGTCATCGGCTCGCGTGTGCGGCAGAAGCTCTTCGGCTGGCAATCGCCCGTCGGCCAGCAACTCAAGATTGACAAGCTCTGGTTCACCGTCGTCGGCGTGCTGGCCGATCCCAACCTGAGCAAGGACGAATTCGAGGGCGTCAAGCTGCAAGACTTCAGCAACGACATCTACATCCCGCTCGCCACGGCGCTCAAAAAATTCGAGCCGAAACGCTTTGAATCCGAACTGGACGAAGTCGTGCTGACGCTGAAAAAGACCGACGCTATCAAACCCGCTGCCTTGCTCATCAGCCAGGTGCTGGCGAACACGCACGGCAAGGAGAACGATTACTCGCTGATCGTGCCGCGTGAACTGTTGGAGCAGAACCAGCGCACGCAGCGCATCTTCAACATCGTGATGAGCGCGATTGCCAGCATCTCGCTGCTGGTGGGCGGCATCGGCATCATGAACATCATGCTCGCCAACATCCTCGAACGAACGCGCGAGATCGGCGTGCGGCGGGCGCTGGGCGCGCGGCGGCGCGACATCTGGCAACAGTTCCTGATCGAAGCCCTGACCATCAGTTTGATCGGCGGCGTAACCGGCGTGCTCTTCGGCTTCATCGCCTCGCGCGTGGTGGCGGCGTATGCGGAGTGGAGCACGGTGGTGACGTGGGCTTCGATTGCGTTGTCGTTCGGCGTGGCGGCGGCGACGGGGTTGGTGTTCGGGATTTATCCGGCGGTGCGGGCGTCGCGGCTCGATCCGGTAGAGGCGTTGCGGTACGAGTAGGCGCGAAATTTCTGTTTCAGTGGCAGAGAGGGTAAGATGCCTGCCTAAGAGCAATCTTTATCATACAGAGGCAAAACCATGACGCTTGAAGTTCGGCAAATACTCCGACAAACCGCTACGCCTTCGTCGGACGACCAACTGGCGCTGGCGGCCAAACTGATCGAACGCGCGCGCCAAAAAAGCGCGCCGCCAGTTGTGCGGCGCACTTGGCTGTCAGTCGCTGGCGCAGCGCCGTATCCGCTGACCGGCGAAGACGCGCAGGCTTGGGTGATCCGCACGCGCCAAGAAGGTGATGAAGGGTAGTCGAGGATATCCAAGTGAACTACAAATCTATCTTCACGTCCATAACGCTCATCGTCGTTTGCATCATCACGCTGCTCGCCACCTTCTTGCTCTGGCAGCGTTCCACCGGCTTCGACAACACGGGCAAAATTGATCGCCAGCGCTTCCCCGAAAGCGAAGAACTGCGGCAAGGTTGGAAACTCGCGCCAGGCGCGCAAGTGCGGGTGAAAGATGTCATTGGGAATCTCACGATTGAGACGCACGCTGCCGCCGTGGCAGAGTTGTATGCGGAACGCGCTGCCACACAACGCGCCGTACTCAGCGAAATGCCGTTGGCGGTGACATATCAGCCCGCCAAAGAGAACGCTCCGGAGTCGCTGACGCTGAGCAATCCGGCCTGGCTCGAACAAGTGTCACACATCCCGCGCCCGCTGCGGCGTTTAGGGTTTTGGCAAACGCCCGACTTCCGCGAACGCGTTATTTTGAAGCTACCGCGTCGAGTCAATCTCTCGGTCAGTGGCATCCGTGGCGACATCATCATTGGTGAGGTGGATGGCATCGTGCGCGTTTTGAATACGGAGGGCCGCGTCTTGATTACCAAAGCCACCGAGGTGCGCCAATTGTTGAATATCAAAGGCTCGGTCGAGGCGACGCTCGAACGGCTCGGCAATGGCCTCACCGTCGGTGGGATTGGCGGCCCGGTCAAGCTGCACTTTCTGCAAGCGCCGGATGCCCGCATCAAAGGCACGCTGGTGCTCGGCCCGATCAATACTATGTTGCCCGGCTTCACACTGACCGAAAAGCGATTTTGGCGCTATCAGGGACAGACGAAAACGGGCGACAAGCTGATTCTGCTAAACAACATTCTCGGCTCGGTCACGCTGGATTACGTCAGCCAACCCCAGCTTGCGAAAACACCGCCCAGCCGATAGCCTTTGGCTTCTTCATTAAGACAACCCGCAACGCCCGCGAAAGGAATCACGGCCTTGTTAAAGACGCTTCTACTCAACCCCCCTTCCTTTGAAAAATTCGACGGCGGCGCGAGTTCGCGCTGGCCTGCCACGCGCGAGATCGAAAGTTATTGGTATCCGGTTTGGCTCGCTTACCCCGCCGCCTTGATCCGCGACGCGGGCGGCGAATCGCGCTTGCTGGACGCGCCGCCGCATCACGTTAGCCCGGAAGAGACCGCGCAGATTGCCAAGGGCTACGAATTCCTCGTGCTCTTCACCTCGCACGTAGGCTTCAAAAACGACGTGCGGCTGGCCGAACGCATCAAGGAATTGAACCCGGCCATCCGCATCGCCTTCGTCGGCCCGCCCGTCACGACGCACCCAGAACCAGCGTTGCGTTCAAGCCAGGTGATTGATTTCGTCACGCACAAAGAGTTCGACTACACCATCCTGCGCTACGCCGGCGGCGAACCGTTGGACAAGATTTCCGGCGTGCATTTCTTGCGTGACGACAAGCTGGTTTCGACGCTGCCCGAACCGCTGACAACTGATTTGGACAAGCTGCCGTGGGCCACGCCGATCTACAAACGCGATATGGACATCAGGAAATACAACGTGCCTTTTCTGCTCAATCCGTTTGTGGCGTTCTATTCGACGCGCGGCTGTCCGGCGCTCTGCACGTTTTGCCTGTGGCCGCAGACCTTTGACGATCACCGCTGGCGGCAGCGTTCGGTCGCCGACGTGCGCAACGAAGTCGAATGGGCGCTCGACGCCTTCAAACCCGAAGGCTTGCAGGAAATCTTCTTCGACGACGACACCTTCACCTTCAATCCGAAGCGGATGATCGAGATGTCCGAAGCGTTCAAGCCGCTCAAGTTTCAATGGTCATCCACCTCGCGCGCGCACCTTGATTACGAGACGCTGCGCACGATGCGCGACGCCGGCTGCCGCCTGTTTATCGTCGGTTTCGAATCGGGCAATGAACAAATCCTGAAGAACATCAAGAAGGGCCTCTCGGCCAAACGCGGGCTGCAATTCGTCAAGGACTGCAAACGCGCGGGCATCAAGGTGCATGCCGACTTCATCATCGGCCTGCCCGGCGAGACGCGCGAGACGATCAAGGAGACCATTGCTTACGCCAAAGAGATGGACGCCGAAACCTTGCAGGTCTCGGTCGCGCACGCCTATCCGGGCACCGAAATGTACGAATGGTTCAAGGCCAACGGCGTGTTGCTGAATCACGATCACATGTCGGATGAACTGGGCCAGCAACTGCCGATGGCGAACTTCCCGCACCTGTCGAGCGCGGAGATGCTGGAGGCCGTGCATCGCTTTTACGACGAATACTACTTCCGCGCGAAACCGATTTACCGCATCGTCAAGAACGCAATGTTCAAAAGCAGCGAGCGCAAGCGGCTTTACAAGGAAGCGAAGGAATTTTTGCAGACACGGGCGCGGCGGCGGGAGTTGGTGAAGGCGGGGCAGATTTAATAGTGATTGACATTCTTATTCCTTACTCGCTAATTTTAGTTTCTGTGGAGAAAAAGCATGCCAGTAAAACTTTACGTTGGTAATCTCGCTTTCGAGACCTCCAGTGAGGATTTGGAAGAATTGTTCTCAGCGGCGGGCACGGTCCAATCAGCTTCGATTGTGTCGGACCGCGATACAGGCCGTGCACGCGGCTTCGGTTTCGTCGAAATGGATTCGCGTGAAGCGGCGAATGCGGCTATCGAAGCCTTCAATGGCCGCGAAGTTGCGGGCCGTTCATTGACTGTCAACGAAGCACGACCGCGTGAAAATCGTGACGGTGGTCGTGGCGGTTTCGGTGGTGGTGGCGGCGGTGGTGGTGGCGGTCGTGGCAGCTTCGGCAGCGGACGCAGTGGCGGTCGTGGTGGCTTTGGTGGCGGAAGTTCCACAAGTTTTGGCACTGGACGGACGACTGATCAAGCTCGCTCAATTAACGAACCCCAGTCGCAGAAGAAAGGGGGCGATCTTGAATCCGCGCACGCATCTGAGCCTCTTATTTTGGCGCACGGCACTGAGACAATATCCGAACCGGCTCAACTTGACGCCCAGCCCGTAGCGGCACTTAGTGAAAAACATTCGATACTCGTCGACAAGAAATTTAGCCAAGGTTTATCCGCTACAGAAGAGCTAGAGCTAGACCGCATCAACCAACTCCTGGATGACTACGAGGCTCCTTTCTATGAGCCAATCATAGAAAAGTTGCGTGCACTCCACGAACAACTGACACAAGCCGGCCAATCCCAGACAGAGAAAAAATAAGATGCCCGTGTTCCAGCGCCGCCTAGAGGCACCAATAGTCAAAGGTGATTACACACGTTTCCGTCTATTTGTCCGTGAGGATTTCTCCGAATGTTGCGCCTATTGCCTACTTCACGAAATCGTCGCGGCTGGTCCGGAAAATTTCGAGTTGGATCATTTCCGTCCTCAATCGCTTTTCCCGGCACTCATCAACGACTTTTTCAATCTCCGCTACTCTTGCCATCCTTGCAATCACAAAAAACGCCACGCTTGGCCTAAGCTTGAACTCGAAGCCGCAGGCTATCGGTTCATTGACTTGTGCCAGGAAGTCTTCTCTACTCATTTTCAGGAGGCTGCAGACGGGCGCTGGTTGCCACTGACAAAAGCTGCGGAGTACACTGCGGTTATGTTGCGGCTCAATCGCACACACTTGGTCGAGTTCCGTGTCTGGCTGCGTGTAGGAGCGCATGATCGTGGCCACAAGCCCATCAATTGGGATGTGCCGAGCAAGGAACAGATTGCCAGAGTGTTCGACCACACAGAAAAAGTGAGTGAGCCATGACCGAAGACTTTTATTGCGCAGAAGCCCTGAGCGGCCGCACGCCCATCAGCAAGATCAGCGAAACCGAAAACGTGCTGGCCTTTCACCACACGCGCCCCTACTGGCCGGTGCACATCGTCGTCGTCCCCAAAAAACATATCCCCTCGCTGCTAACGCTCGAAGAAAGTGACAACGCCACTCTGTTGGAACTGCTCGCCACCATCAAACAAATCGCCGCGCAAGTCGTGGCCGAACACGGCGGCGCGCGCGTGCTGACCAATCTGGGGCAGTATCAGGATTCCAAGCATCTGCACTTTCACATCAACTACGGCGAACCGCTGCGCTAAGCACGCCGCCCACGCTCTAATTCAACGCCATGAACCGACTGAAAATTGCTACGCTCGTCTTCCTCTGCCTATTGCCACTGCCCGTGCGCGCGCAAACGCCAACGCAACCAGTGCTGCCCGCTAAATTCGCATTGCCTGACAACCCCATTGCGCTCACGCACACGGCACGGCCTAGCGTTTATTTCGACGCCATCGGACGCAAGTCCGGGTTGCTGGCGAATGAGGGCGGCACGTTTGAAGCCTGGGCCTTCCCGCTCAAGCTCTTCCACGACGCGCGGCTGAGCATTCACGTCGAAGGGCAAGACAACGCGCTTGATTTCGCGGCCATTGTTCAACGCGTGATTGCGCGGCCCGAAGCCACCACGCTGGTCGCCAGCGATCAGCTTTTCACCATCCGCGCGACCTTCCTTGCGCCGCTTGATGAGGCGGGCGCAATCATCCTGCTTGATGTAGACACCAAGCGCCCGTTGACGATCACCGCCAGCTTTGTGCCCGATTTGAAACCGATGTGGCCGGGTGGTTTGGGCGGCCAGAGCGCGGGTTGGCGCGACGATCTGAAAGCCTTCGTCATCAGCGAAAGCCGCCGCAAATACAACGGCCTGTTCGGTTCGCCCGCCGCCGTCAAAGGCGTGGCGACGCCCGCGCATCAACTCGCCAGCGGCGCTTTGCGCTTCGACATCAGTGTTGACCCGCAACAGGCCAGGCGCAGTTTCTATCCGCTCATCATCGCGGGCGGCGGCAACGGTCGGCAGCCGGTGATCGAGCTTTATCAACGCCTCGCGTCATCTGTGGCCGAGCAGTATCAAAAAACCTTCAACCACTATCGCCGTTTGCGCGAAGAGTTGCTGAGCATCGAAACGCCCGACGCGCAATTCAATCTGGCCTTTGAATGGGCGAAGGCGGCGCTGGACAAAGGGATGATTGATAACCCCGAGTTGGGCTTGGGGCTGGTCGCGGGTTGGGGCGCGTCGGGCAACGGCGCGCGGCCCGGCTTCGGTTGGTTCTTTGGCGGCGACGCGGCGATCAATTCGTATGCGATGACGGGTTATGGCGATTTCGATGCGATGCGCGCGGCGTTTAAGTTTCTGGCCAAATACCAGCGCGCCGACGGCAAGATCACGCACGAGATTTCGCAAGCGGCGGCCCAGATCAAGTGGTTCGACGAATATCCTTACGCCTATTACCACGCCGACACGACGCCGCTGTTTATCGCGGCGGTTTACAACCTTTATCGCCAGAGCGGCGACAAGCAGTTCATCAGCGAATTGTGGGAGCCGTTGAAAAAGGCCTATCAATTCTGCCTGGAAAACGACAGCGACGGCGACGGCATTCTCGAAAATTCAAAGGCCGGCTTGGGCGCGTCGGAGCTGGGCTCGCTGCTCAACGATCTGCATCAGGACATTTATCTGGCGGCGGCGAATACCGAAGCTTCGCTGGCAATGCGCGAGTTGAGCGTGGCGCTGGGCGATCAGGAATTGCGGGCGGTTGCGGATGAACGCTACAAACGCGCGGCCAGCGCGATCAATGAACGGTATTGGGATGCGCAGGCCAATCGCTATGCTTACGCGCTGACCAAGAGCGGGAAGCTAAATTCCGAGATCACGGCCTGGGCTGCGCTGCCGCTCTTCTTCGGACAATTCGACGCGAAGCGCACAGGCGAGACGTTAGACACGCTGGCCTCGGCGCAACTGAGCAGCGATTGGGGTACGCGGATGCTCGGCAGCGCCAGCCCTGCTTACGATCCGATTGCTTATAACAACGGCGGCGTGTGGCCCTTCCTGACCGGCTTTGTGGCGGCGGGCGAATACCGCTATGCGCGCGCGCACTCGGCGTTTCAGCACCTGCGGCAATTGGCGCACCTGACCTTTGCGCAGGCGCAAGGTTCGCATCCTGAAATTCTGTCGGGCGATTATTACCGCCCGCTGGATGAATCGGTGCCGCATCAGTTGTTCTCTTCGAGCGCGCTCATCACGCCGTTGGTGCGCGGGCTGTTGGGATTGACGGCGGATGCGCCGAACCGCGAATTGCGCGTCGCGCCGCAATTGCCCGCTAGTTGGGACAGAATCAAGGCGCGCAATTTGATAATCGGCGGCAGCCGCGTGGGCTTTGAATTTCAGCGCACCAGCATTGCCACGCTCAAAATGATCTTTAGCAAAGATGACGATCAACCGCTGCGATTGGTCTTTGCGCCAGCCTTGCCGCCGCTTTCAAAAGTGCGGCGCGTGAACCTTGACGGCAAACAACTGGCGTTCACCGTGGGTGAAACCGAAGCTGGCGTGCTATGCCGCTTCGAGACGCTGCTGCGCCGCAGCGCGAGCATCGAGATCATTTTTGATTGCGGCGTTGAATGGGACTTCCCCTTCACGCCGCCGCAAATCGGCGACCGGACGCAGGCGGCGAAAATCATGGGCACGCGCGTGCTCGATCCCAAAACCGTCGCCATTACGTTTGAAGGCCTGCCGCAACGCAACTATCAAGCGCGCGTGCGCAGCCAGGCCGTGATTGCCGCCAGCGAGGGCGGCGCCATCGTCAGGGAAGAAGGCGGCTGGAAAGTGGTGGAGTTCACCGCGCCGGGCGTGGCCGAGCAAGCGGCTTATCAGAAGCATCAACTCATTCTCAAGCTGAAGTAACTGCAATGAGCAGGCGCAACCTGGGTGCGCACCGCTTCCAGCGTGCGGGCGTGGCGGTAGACCGAACAATGCAGAAGGGTTTGCCTGCCGGTTTGATTCCGCCTGCCGCCACGCCCGCACGCTGGAAGCGGTGCGTACCCAGGGGCTGACAAATTTTACTTTGCCCGCCAAACTGCGCTGGCTATAATGCGCGCCGCGTGAGAGATGCACTGGGATAGGACGGGAGGCGTAGTAACTGCGAAGGTTTTGGAGAGTGCGAAACATGGTGGGTAGTAACAGCTACCAACCTTTCACGCCTTGATTGTTAGCTAGCTTCGGCGTCACTGCTTAATGCCCCTTCCCTCGCCGGCTTCGGCTATTTGGATTTCCTGCCTATCTCAACGTCTTCATCAATTCCAACTTGAGGATCATCTATGCCGAGATTTGCCAGGAATCAGTGGGCTCAAGCTTCGTCACAGGCCGCGCCCAAAGTCACGCCCAAAAACAGTTCGGACAAACCCGCCCCTCGTCAGGGCAACATGTTTTCCGATTTCAAACTAGCCGCGCTGTTTGTGCTCTGCGCGCTGGTGGCCTATGCCAATCACATTTACAAAAACCGTCCGGACATCGTCAAAGAACTCAAAAAAGGCGACCTCGCCGCGCTTTGGCAGTCCGGCAATGACGGCCAGCGTGCGGCTGATCCCCTGCGCCATCCGGTCGAAGATTATGCCGCCGAGGTGCATCGTTACTTCGAGCAGGAAAATTTCGCCGTGCTCGATAAATTGGTGGCGGCGTTGCGCGCCAATAAACAACGGCTGCCCGGCGGCGCATGGAAGCTGACCGCGTTTTATCGCGGCTTGCGGCCCAATTACGCCGAGCAACAAACGCCGGGACTGTGGCAGGCCAATTTGCGCAAGCTGGACAAGTGGGCCAACCAGTTCCCTGACTCAGCCACGCCCTTGATTGCGATGGTAGACAACTTCGCCCAATTCGCCGAGCCGCTGCAAACCAAAACCGACTTGAACAAGCTGCCGCCCGCGCGTCAGCAGCAAATCAACGAAGGCGTCGCGCTCGGCGAGCAAGCGCTCAAGGCCGCCGCTGCCACCGAAGCCAAAGACCCGCACCTATACGCCGCCATGCTCGAATTGGGCCGCGTCGCCGGTTGGAACAAGGCCAAATTCGATGAGCTTTATCGCGCAGGCGCACTCATCGAACCGAACTATCAGCACCTGCACGAAGCCAAGGCGGCGTATCTATTGCCTACCTGGCACGGCACGGCGGGCGAGAGCGAAGAGTTTACGCAGGAGCTTGCCGAAGAGGTGGGCGGCGCGCAGGGA
>JANOWX010000638.1:0-2650 GCA_031418175.1 Acidobacteriota bacterium
GAACGATGCGCAATGGCGCGTGCATTCGGCGCAGGCGCTGGGCACAGAGATCAAAGCCTTATCGCGCATCAGCGAGAGCGAGTGATTGACGGTGAAAAGGCCGTGCTCCTATACTCCGCTGCGCCAGTTCAAACATTCGTCAGACAGCTTGATTGGAGGAAGTCATGTCACCAGCGTCCGCACAACCAATGCCGCTGCCAACCGCCGCCGCGCCACTTTCAGAAGCATCCACACAACCATTGCCGCTGCCAACCACAGACGCACCGCTTTCAGCAGCGGAGTACGCGGCCATCTTGGAACAACTCATTACGGAGGATGATGAACCCATGGACAACATTCTTTCAGCCAAGCAACAGCGCCTGCTCACCGAAACGCTTTATAGTTCATGGGATGGGGGCGGCCACAAATTTCTAGCCGAAGCCAATATCGGCCTCTTCCACGTCATGAGCAATCCGGCCATCGTGCCCGATATGCTGCTGAGCCTGGATGTCGAAGTCCGGCAGGATTGGCGGGATAAGACGCAACGCTCCTATTTCCTTTGGGAGTTGGGCAAGCTCCCCGAGGTGGTTGTCGAGATTGTCTCCAATAAGGTTGGCGGCGAACAGACCGAAAAGAAACGCAAGTATGCCGTGATGCGCGTGCTCTTCTACATTGTCTTCGATCCACAGCACCATCTGAGTAACGAAACACTGACGATTTACCGGCTCGATGGTTTGAGCTATCGCCGCCACGACGGATTGGATTTGGCAGAAGTCAAACTGGGATTAACCCTGTGGGAAGGTGTGTACGAAGGCATGCCCGGAACCTGGTTACGCTGGGTGGATGAACGCGGAGCGCTGATTCCCACCGGTAACGAACGTGCCGAACGCGAACGCGCCGAGAAAGAAGCTGTGCTTGAACGAGCCGAACGCCTGGCGGCACAACTGCGCGCGTTGGGTGTGAAGCCTGAAGCGTAGTTCTTGGGCTGCCGCTGCGGCCTGTAAAAACGGCGCGGGCACGGTCTGAGTGGCCGTACCCGCATTCGCCTGCCTCAAATTGCAATAAGCCCTAAACCGTACTCGGGTCTTTCGCCTCAGCATTGATCCCCATATCCGCAATTGCCTGCAACGCCTTTTTCGCGGGCACCTTGCCCTCGCGCGCCAGTTTCGACATCGTGGCCGCGACAATCGAAGCTGCGTCAATCTCAAAGAACTTCCGCAAATGCTCGCGGTTGTCGCTGCGTCCGAAACCGTCCGTGCCCAACGCCACCAGCCGGTTGCCCAGCCAGGGCGACAATTGATCGGGCATGATCTTCATGAAATCCGAAGACGCGATAATTGGGCCGTCGTTGCCTTTCAATGCTTGCACGATGTACGGCGCCTGTTCCGGTTGATCGGGGTGCAGGCGGTTCCAGCGTTCGACGCGCAAGGCCTCGCGGCGCAGTTCGTTGTAACTGGTCACGCTCCACACATCCACGTTGAGCTTGTATTGCTCGGCCAGAATCTGTTGCGCCTTCAACGCTTCGTTGACCATTGGGCCGCTGCCGAACAAGTGGGCTTTGGCCTTGCTTGCACCCGCGCGGAATTTGTAGATGCCTTTGATAATGCCTTCTTTGATTTGCTCGATTGGAGCGGGGGTGGGCGGCTGGACGTAGTTGTCGTTGTACAGCGTCAGGTAATAGAAGCGGTCTTCGCCTGCCTGATACATGCGCCGCATGCCGTCTTCGATGATGACGGCGATCTCGAAAGCAAAGGCCGGATCGTAAGCCGCGCAGGTCGGCACGGTGCTCGCCAAAACGTGCGAGTGGCCGTCCTGGTGTTGCAAGCCTTCGCCGTTGAGCGTCGTGCGGCCCGCCGTCGCGCCGCCCCTGAACCCGAGGCCGCGCCAAACGGCAAAAGCCCAGGCGAAATCGCCGATGCGCTGGAAGCCGAACATCGAATAGTAGATGTAGAAGGGAATCATCTGCACGCCGTAATTTGAATAGGACGTGCCTGCCGCCGTGAACGAACACATCGCGCCCGCTTCGGTGATGCCTTCTTCCAGAATCTGGCCGCTCTTGGATTCCTTGTAGTAAAGGAAATTGTCCGTATCGTGCGGCTCGTAAAGCTGGCCTTGGCTCGCATAGATGCCGACCTGGCGGAAGAGCGATTCCATGCCGAAGGTGCGCGCTTCGTCCGGGATGATCGGGACGACGTGTTTGCCGACCTGCGGGTCTTTGAGCAACGCCGTCAGGATGCGCACGAAGGCCATCGTGGTCGAGACTTCGCGCTCAGCCGAACCGGCGTGCTGTTCTTTGAAAAACTCGGGGCCGGGTGTTTGCAGCGCTGCCGACTTGTTTTCGCGCGCGGGCACGGGGCCGCCCATTGCCTGGCGGCGTTCCTGCACGTACTTCACTTCGGGGCTGTCCGGGTTGGGCAGGAAGATTTTGGCCTTGAGCGCGTCCTCCTCGCTAAACGGCAGGCTGAAGCGTTTGATGAAGGCCGACAGATCGTGTTCGTCAAGCTTTTTGGACTGGTGCGCCAGGTTGCGCCCTTCCCCGCCGGAAGCGCCGAGGCCGTAGCCTTTGACCGTCTTGGCCAGGATGACCGTGGGTTGGCCTTTGGTCTCGTAGGCGCGTTTGTAGGCGTTGTAAACCTTGATCGAATCGTGCCCGCCGCGCCGTAGTTTGCCC
>JANOWX010000639.1:0-2254 GCA_031418175.1 Acidobacteriota bacterium
ATCGATCGCGAGCGAGCGCAGCCAGGTTTGCCGCGCTCGCTCACGCTTTGTTAGCTTAAGGCTGCGGCGCTTGCCGCAGCTAGGCTGGACAGTCGCCCAGCCATTTTCACTGGTCAACTCTTCGGCTTGGTATCATCCACATCATCACCACCTGATTCATCACTTTCCTCTTCTCGCGATTGCAGCACTTTTTTCTGTGCCTGCTGGGCTTGTTGTTGACTAGCTTCTTGCTGTTGTTTTTCCAGAATTTCATCGGCCATGGTATTGCTCCTTTGCTTGGTGTTGTTGGTGCGAATGACCGGACGTGGTCAGCCGCGAGTTTTCCGGTCGTAGCGCAAGCCAGCCTGGCTTGGGGACGAAACCGGAGTGGGGTTAAAAGACAACGGTCTTTCAAGACGCAGTGTTCAAAGCTAGCGGGATGCGCGTTGCACTTCCTGGCGCAGCGCTTCTTCAAACTGTTTGACGGTGTAAAACGCCGGCCAGGGCCGCAGCGCGTCCGAGACCTTTTGCAAGACGAACAAAAAACTCTGCGCGGGCTGCGCCGTGCGAAACCAGGCGGCTTGCACGCCTAGTTCGCTCACCGCCACGACGGCCAACTGCGCGCCGCCGTCGCGCAACTGCTCTTGCAAGTCAGGATTCTCGAGCGTTTGGCAAAGGCCGTCTACAAACGGCCCGTGCGCCAGATTGGCGAAGCGGCAACCCTGGCCGTCCAAACGGCCCTGCACTTCGATGGCGTAAGCGCGCGCGCCGGCGGCCTTGGCTAAAAACTGCCAGCCGACCAATTGCGCCGCGTTCAAACCATTGCCCGCCAGCAACTCATCATCATCCAGCACAAACACCGGGTGCGGCCAATGCGCTTCAGGGTCGTTGCACACTTCACGAAACATGCCCGCCAAACTTAAGTAAACGGTCGGCAGGTGGGCGAGCGTTTCGCGCACGGCCGTCAGCGCGCCCTGGTGCAGCGGCAGATAGAGCGGGGGAATGGTCATGACTGGCCTCCTGTATGGGCTGTGTTGGCGCTGTCCTGTTTTTTGAGAATGTAAAAATGCGTCAGCATGCCGCGGTTGCGATTGTAACCGGTTTTGAGAATGCCATACGGCATATACGACGCCATGTCATGCGCCGGGTCGGCCACGCGCACCAGCGTGTAATCGTCGCCGCGCTGATCGCTTTGCAGCACGCCGGTGATGACGATGAAATGCCCGCGTTTGTTCAACACACGCCGCCCGTCTTGCTCAGTCGTCCAGCCGATGCGAACCGGCACGGGGATGCCGTTGCTCAGTTGTTTGCGAATCTCGCCCAGGCCCGGCACCGCTTCGTGCGAACAAACCAGTGTGCCCAGTTTTTTCAAAGCCTGCGCCAATTCGAGCGTTTTGTTCTCGGTACTGCCCAAACACGTCTCGACGATCTGGCTTTGCGTCAACACAGCGGCTGGTTCAAAGAAGCTGTGAATCCCGCTGGCGACCGAGGCCCAGCACCAATACTTTTGCTCCTGCCGTTGCAAATTGAAGCGCATCGCCGCCACCGTTTTCAGCCGGATCGGCGCGGGCGCATCCGCTGGCAACTTGATCGTGATGCGATTGTCGCCGCTGTGCATGAGATCGGGCGTCAGATACCACGAGCGTTTATAAAACGACTGCCGGCCCGACAACCCCGCCAGTTCCAGGACGGAGTCATTGACCTCGATGCGCAAAGTAATTTCCGGCGCGTTGGCGGCATCGGTGCCGCACAACTCGACGATGAGCGTGACGCCGTGTTGATAGGTCAGCTTCAAGCTCAGCGCCAACGCGCCGCCCGCCGCCAGTGTCCACGCGCCCTCACTTTCGGCTGGCGCGGACGAGGCCGTCGTTGGCGCGCCCTCAACCAACGCCAAATGCGCCGTGGGCGCGGGCGCGGCGCTGGTCAGCGCTAAAACCTCAAGGCCCGAAAGGCTGGGGGGCAGCGCCGCATTCAAGGCGCCGGTGGGGTTGAAGTTTTGCGTTTGATAGAAAGCGCTGGTTGTTTCGCTGCTGTTCATAAGCCTCTCACGCCAGTTTCTGCTAGATCATTCTGTCGAGCGTGTATCAATCACGCTCTACTAACACAAACGGAATTTCACGGCCAATCCCCTCACCGCGATGAAAAAATTTTCGACCTGTACAAATACAACGACTGGAAGCCTGTGCAAGTGATTGGCAGAGCCTTTGAAGTGCGGCGGCTCGACGCCGCTTTGGTATAGTCAAGCAAGCAAGGCTACGGACAGCCACAGTGTCTT
>JANOWX010000640.1:0-4196 GCA_031418175.1 Acidobacteriota bacterium
CGAAATTTGCGTAATGTCATAGGGCACCGCCACTTCGGCAAGGCCCAATTTGGCAAAGACCGCCAGATAACGCGCCGTCGCCAGATCAGGGCACAGCAAGCGGCGTTTGCCGATCTTCAATTCGATACCGAGCAAGGTGTGCAGGATTTCAACCGGCACGGCCTTGCTGGGTGCATTCAATGGATAACTGCGCGTGCGCAGCGGGCGAATCGCAACGCGGTAAAGCGCGGCGATCAACTGTTCGCCCATCAGCTTTTCAATCTCGGCGACCAAGTCTTCGGCGCGGATGTTGCCAGCGGGCAGTTGCCGCGCGCGTAGCTTGTCCGCGATGTCGGTGACGTTGCTATCGTTCATGCGCGCGTCGTCGTTTTGCCGCTGGGCAAAGGTTGCGTGGATTTCGCATCCGTTGCCGGAGCCGTTGCAACATTGCCGACCGTGACCGGATTCGGCTGCCCTTCCAAAAAGGGGCTGATTAGATTGGCCAGCCGCTGCTCTTCGGCTTCGCGGCGCACCGAGAATTCCAGGGATTGCCGTTTGACCTCGCTGCTCTCGGCGCGCAAGGCGTCCATCTCAGCCTGTTTGCGTTTCAAAAACTCTTCGACCTCTTGGGCGAGTTGCTGAACTTGCGCGCTGTTGCTTTGCTCGGTCGCGCGCGCGCGCTCATCCAGCATTGACTGGAAGGCATCCAGCGCGCGGTCACGGCGCACAGCATCGGCAATCGGGACTTCAGGGCTGACGCCTTTGGCCATCAGCGCCAGATTAACCGCGATGACTTTGACGTTGAGCGGCTGATTGGCGACGGACGGGTTCTCCAGCAATTTCGCCAATTCGTCCACACTGCAGGGCGAAGCACCCAGCCCCGCGTCGTGATAGATCGCTTCGAATGGTTGTTCGGCCGGATTGGTTGCGGCTGCCGGTGCTTTGAACTTCGGCTGCGGCTCGCCCGCCACCAGATCGGCCACGCGCGCGCCGGTGCGCGGAGCGTTTGCGCCTTGTGTCATCGGCGCAGCCATTGGGCGGGATTGCGTTGCGCCAGGGGCGGCAGCTTCTGCTTCAGGGTCAATCTTGATGAAAAAGTTGAGCAGCGATTTGAATGCGCCGTCGGATTTGCCGCCAGCAGGCGCGTCGCTCACGGCGCCCACACTGCCGGACATCTCTTCCATCTCGCGCAAAATGTCTTCTGAACTGCGTGATCTTTGCGGTTGTTTTGGGTCAGGCATAACGGTTCCTTTGCCGTGTCAGTAGCCCGACCGTGAGGGAGGGCTTGAGTGATGAACCAAGCCCTCCCTCACGGTCGGGCTACTGACACGCTGAAGTGCTGATTACTAAATTCCGTTACCGGATGCGGCCCGCGCGCTGGCGTGGGCGGGGCGGCGGAGTGGGATCCAATTCCGCTTGCGGCACCGGCGCGACGCCGTCGCCGAAGGCAGGCATTTCCAGTTCCGGCATACTGACGAGCCCCGCCTCGGCATTCAAAACGTCCTCGTAAGTCGAACGGAATTCGTCGCTGATGCTCAAGTTGGTCAACAGGCTATCCACCAAGCCGGAGATGCTCGCCACATCGGTGAAGGTGTAAACCTCGTCCTGCACCAGCCGCAGCGAATTGCGAATCACTTGCAAGCGAGCTTCGAGCAAGCGCACCAATTCATCCAGCTTGCGCACACGGCCCAGCCGTTGTTGCAAGACGTGCAGGTTTTGCGCCAACGCGTGGCGCACCTGCGCCGCATGTTCGCGCCCGACGGCCTGTTCAGCCTGCGCAATATCACGGCTCAACTGCGTTTCGATGTTTTGGTAATTGCGCTGCGACAGCAGATGGTGCGCCCGCAGCATACGCGCGTAATCAAAGCGAAAGGCCGCCAGCTTATTCACGATGCCGGACAGCAAAGCCGCCGTGCCGCCCTCGCCCAATTCACCGGCGCGCCGCTCGATCTCTTCGCATAACGTGCGCAACGAACGAAAGTCGTCTTGATAGCCTTGCGGCAAGGCGTTGACGATCTGATCTTCGGCGCTGACCATTTCCAACAGCTTATCTTTGTTCTTGAGCGCGCGAATCAGGCGCTGCACGCGCGGATGCTGGGCGATAAACAACGCGCCAATCTCGCCCGCCAACAGCAACGGCAGGAAGCCCCAGAAATTGACCACGAGCATCAGGAAGCTCAGCACGCCGATAAAGCCGAGGTTCCAGTCGTGGGACAAAACATCTTTGGTGTAATTGATCTCTTCGTCAGCCATAGTGAACGGTCACAGTTTCGGAAATTCAACCAGCTTGATTTCTTTGCGCAATTCGGCGAAGCGCGCCAAATCTTCAATGTCAGGGCGATAGGCCAGCCCTTCCGCAATCAAGTCATATTCTTTCATCACGCGCCCGCCAGGAATGAATTCGCCTTTGTCATTGCGCTCGCGCCCCAGCAAATAGACGTGGTCGGAAATCGCCAGCGCCGAGGTCACATCGTGCGTGATGATGATGAAGGTGTTCAGCGTGTGTTCATCCGCGATGCGGCTGATCAGATTGATGACGCTGATGATGTTGACCGGATCGAGACCGGAAAACGGCTCATCCAGAATGATGAAGTGCCGTTCCAGCATCAACTGCTGCATGATCGCCACGCGCTGCCGCTGCCCGCCCGAAAGCTGCAACGGCCAAGCCAGCCCTTGCTTGACCATGCCGAACTCATCCAGATAGCGCAACGCTTTGCTCTTAGCCGCCTCGCCCGTCTGGCCCGCACGCACGGCCGGTTCGATCAGGTTGTTGAGCACATTCACATCATCAAAGAGCGGGTAGCGTTGAAAGACGACGCCCACATCGCCGACTTGCACCGCGCGCATTGATTGGCCGTCGCCATTCGTAATCAACACCTGCCCGTTGGTGGGACGATCCAGCGCCGCAATGATGCGCAACGCCGTCGTCTTACCCGAACCCGACGGTCCCAGCAGGCTGATGATTTGCGGCTTGGCTTCGATGTTGTGAATCGTGAGCGAGAAGTCTCGCAGGGCGGCGAAGGTCGTGCCGTCATTCATCGGAAACTCTTTGCTGACGTGCTCGATTCGCAACAAGGTTTCCAGCATTTTCGCTGGGCCAGCGAGCGGCCCGGCAATGGTCGAATGATCGCTCATAAGTTGTATCGTAGGACGGACTTTAGTCTGTCCTACTGTCAGTGCCGCAACGGACAGACTAAAGTCCGTCCTACCGATTCACGCCCGTTCGGCAATCAAACTGTGCGGGAACAGCACGCGCTTGAGTAACACAAAAAACCAATCTTCGAGCATCGCAATCACGCCGATAATCAACAGGTAGGCATAGACCTCCGCCAATTGATTGGTCGAAGAGTACGCGTAAATCTGGCTGCCGATGCCGCCTTCGGTGCGGTTATAGGTCTCAATCGCGGTGATCATCACCCAGCCGATGGCCGCGTTCTGCGCGATCATCTCGATCATCTGCGGCAGCGTCGGGCGCACCACCACGCTATAAAAAACCTGCCAGTCGTTGTAGCCCAGCACCTTCGCCAATTCGTAACGCATACGCGGAAGCGCCGCAATCACGCCGGTCATGCTGGTCACCAGAAAAAAGGTCATGCCCGTCGTCAGCATCGCCACCTTCATCGGCCAGCCGATGGTGAACAGCGTCAGGAAGACCAGGTTGAAGCCGACAATCGGAATGTAACGCAGCCATTGCACCAGCTTGTTAAACGGCTGAAACAGCGGAATGACGCTTAGGTATGCGACCAGCAGCGAGATGATCGAAGAGTAAAGCAGGCCGACGACATTCAGCTTCAGCGTCACATAGACGTTGGGAACCAGCCCCGAACTCCCGCTCGCGCTCCACATATGCTTGAACGCCTGCACCACTTCGCCGGGGTTGGGCAGCGCCTTGATCGGATTGAGAAACCAGAGAAGCAAGGCCAGCGCAATCCAGAACAGCATCAGGTTGGTGCGCACGAAGGTGCCGACGGTGCCGTACACACGCACGATTTCGCCGAGTGGGTTGGGCGCGGCGGGCTTTGCGATGATTGTTTCCATGGTTGTGTTGAAGATCGGTCAATCAAGCGCGTTGGGATCAAGCCCAAGCTCACGCAACCGAGCTGCTAGACGTTCGGCGTGTTGGGTGGCTTGTTCGGCGCGCTGTTGCGCTTGCTGTGCAACTTCTTCTTTGGTCGGCAACAACTTGCCATCCAATGTAGCCCAGCGTAGCCAGCGCG
>JANOWX010000641.1:0-8492 GCA_031418175.1 Acidobacteriota bacterium
TGGGCCTGCGCCAGATCATTCACGGCCAGCGCTGTCTGGGCTTGTTGAAAATGCTTGGCCGCGCGCGCCGGAGCATTGTCAGGAATGAGCCGGAACGTCTGAGTGCGCCCGGTCAACGTCTCGGCATATGCCACGCTCTCTGTCGTGGTTTGCCTGACCCAACGCATACCGGTTTCGGAATTGACCACCCACCACAATGATCCCGCCAACAATGCCAAAGAAAAAATGCCAAATCTTTTTTGAAAAACGTGAATACACCCTAAACGCCCCTGCATCATCCACCACTCTCCTATCTACATACTCCTAACGCTTAAGTCTGAGCCAAGCAGTCAAGCCCGCTGCAATTTCGTGAGAAAGAGAAAGGCCGTTAGCTGGAACTGCTTGCTAACGGCCAGACACTGCTTTCCATCACCGACACCCGGAGCCAGTTACAAACAATAATCTAACTGTACTCGATGAGCCGGTTGCCCCTTCCAGCACCTTTCACCAACACCTGTCTAGCACCGGCTTCTATCAATCAAGTGACAGCAATCCTAGCACCCAGCCAGACTACACCCGCAGAATCACTGTTGTGCCGCACGCACACTTACGCCGTATTGGCTTTCCTAATTATGTCTTCAAAAATTTCCTGAATAGATTACCGATAGCCCAGACGCAGGGGACGCTGTATGACCTTATGAGGGACTGTTGGGCTATCAGAAGAACTGCGCGGAGTGTATAGCATAAGACTATGATTATTTGCTAGAAAAAACTTGAAGAATAGCCGCACAATGCCAAGAAAATCCTAAACAAGCTGGCACCCAAATGCATTTTCCACACACCAAGCGGGCAGGTCAAACATTTTTTGTAATAGATACAGGAAAGTCAGGCCACATAAATCACTGTCGCCAAGCCGTACCCTGCGAATTGATCCGCAGCCATGCTAGCGCTCTGACAAAGTTCGGCGGCTGGTTGAATATGCGAGTGCGAAGGCGCACGCATTACTGCAGCTTGAAACGACGAACTCAAAACGAGGCTAGGGTGAGCTTTGTGAGTAGGACAAGCCGGCGATGAGAGGTTTATTCCACCGCGCCGATTCCTTTACCGCTGGCAGGGGAATGATTTCTACTTTGTATTCACAGAAAATCCCGTAGCGCCCCCAAAACTGTACGCGTGGTTGACGCTCCAAACAGAAATGTTTACTCTTCGGCTTACCTCAAGACAACCAACTTCCAATGCACAATCCGAAAGCAAGTTGAACAAACCCGCGGGCGCATAGTGCGGTTGCGGCCTACTTGGTGAGAGAACGCATGCCGAAATACATCTTTGTAACTGGTGGAGTCGTGAGCGGACTAGGTAAAGGCATCGCCGCCGCTTCGATTGCAGCGCTGCTCGAAGCGCGCGGACTGAAAGTCACGTTGATGAAATTCGATCCGTACATCAACGTTGACCCCGGCACGATGTCGCCCTTCCAGCACGGCGAAGTCTTCGTCACCGATGACGGAGCGGAAACCGATTTGGACTTGGGCCATTACGAACGCTACTCGCACGCGCATCTGACCAAGGCCAATAACTGGACGTCGGGGCGCATCTATCTTTCGGTCATCGAAAAAGAACGGCGCGGCGATTACCTGGGCAAGACGATCCAGGTCATCCCGCACATCACCAACGAAATCAAAGACGCGATCAAAGCCGTCGCCACCAGCCATGACATCGTCATCGTCGAAATCGGCGGCACGGTCGGCGACATCGAATCGCTGCCCTTCCTCGAAGCCATTCGCCAGATGGGCAACGAGGTCGGACGCCACAACGCGATTTTTGTGCACCTGACGCTGGTTCCCTATCTCGCCGCCTCTGCCGAATTGAAAACCAAGCCCACGCAGCATTCGGTTAAAGAGTTGCTGACCATCGGGATTCAGCCGGACATTCTGCTCTGCCGTTGCGACCGCGAATTGCCGAGCGAGATGAAGGCCAAGATCGCGCTCTTCTGCAACGTCTCGCCAGACGCCGTCATCACCGCGCCCGATGTCAAAACCGTTTACGAAATCCCGCTGATGTTCAACCGCGAAGGCCTCGATCAATTGATCGTAGACCTCTTGCGCCTGCCGCTCGGCGACACCGATCTGCGCCAATGGGCGGCGCTCGCCAATCGCATACACAGCCTGCGCGAATCCGTCACCATCGGCATCATCGGCAAATACGTCGGCTACGAAGACTCCTACAAGAGCCTGAACGAGGCCCTGCATCACGGCGGCTTCGCCAATCACATCAAGGTCAAATTCAACTGGATCGAAAGCGACGAACTGATGACCGACGAACGCTGGGAAGACCGCTTGCGTGAAGTGGACGCGATCCTCGTGCCCGGCGGCTTCGGCAAACGCGGCGTCAGCGGCATGATCCGCGCGATCGGTTATGCGCGGAGACACCAAAAACCCTTCTTCGGCATTTGCCTCGGCATGCAATGCGCCTCGCTCGAATTCGCGCGCAACGTCTGCGGCCTGGAACAAGCCGATTCAACCGAGTTTGCCGAAGACACACCCGATCCCGTCATCTTCAAGCTGCGCGACCTGCTTGGCGTGGATCAACTCGGCGGCACGATGCGCCTGGGCGCATATCCCTGCAACCTACGCGACGATTCGCTGGCGCAGCGCATCTACGGCACAGACGAAATCAGCGAACGCCATCGCCATCGTTATGAATTCAATCCGGCCTACATTGACCGGCTGGCTGAAAACGGGCTGGTGTTTAGCGGCAAATCGCCCGACGGCAAATTCGTCGAGATCGTCGAATTGCCCGATCACCCCTGGTTCCTGGGCTGCCAGTTTCACCCCGAACTGAAATCGAAGCCGCTCGCGCCACATCCGCTCTTCGTGAGTTTTATCAATGCTGCGCATGAACACCGTTTGCACGACGAAGCGGGCGAAGTGAAGAAAGAAGGCGAAGCGCTGCTCACGAGCGCCACTGATTAGCAATGCCAACGACCTATCAACAATTAACGCAAGCCTCTGGCCGCTTCTTCCTCATCGCGGGCCCCTGCGTCATCGAATCTGAAACGCATGCGCTGAAAATGGCCGCAGCACTTGCCAGCATCGCACACAAGCTCGCCCTGCCTTACGTTTTCAAAGCGTCTTACGACAAAGCCAACCGCTCATCCGGCGCGGCCTTTCGCGGCCTCGGTATGGACGAAGGCCTGCGCATCCTGCAAAAGATCAAGCAGGAAATCGGCGTGCCCGTGCTGACCGACGTGCACGAATCCGCGCAAGTGCCTACCGTCGCCGAAGTCGCAGACATCCTGCAAATCCCCGCCTTTCTCTGCCGCCAGACTGATCTGCTGATCGCCGCCGCCAACAGCGGACGCATCGTCAACGTCAAGAAAGGCCAGTTCCTTTCTCCCTGGGACATGAAAAACATCGTCGAGAAATTGGAAGCCAGCAACTGCCGCGAGATTATGCTGACCGAACGCGGGTCGAGTTTCGGCTACAACAACCTCGTCGTAGACATGCGCGGCTTGCCGGTGATGCGCGGGTTTGGTTACCCGGTGGTTTACGATGCGACGCACAGTTTGCAGCTTCCAGGAAATTTGGCCGGCGGCGCGGGCACGGCGACGGGCGGCTTGCGCGAATACATCCCGCATCTGGCGCGCGCGGCGGTGGCCTGTGGGATTGACGGATTGTTTATGGAAGTCCACGATCAGCCCGCACTGGCGTTGAGCGATGCAGCGACGCAGTTCCCGCTCGACAAACTAACAGGGCTGTTGGAAACTTTGCTCAAAATTCACGTGCTGGTGAAGGCATAAGGTTATGAAGCTGGAACTCCGTTCCGTCCGAATCAAAAACTGCGGACCGATTGATGACATCAAGCTGGATTTCTTTGATGCGGCGGGTAAGACGCTGCCCGTGTGTGTGATTGGCGGGGCGAATGGGAGCGGGAAGACAACTATCCTGGAAGTCATTGTCTCGCTTGCCGAACTAAAAGCAACTAAGCGAATTGATGCCTCTCTCGCTTCAAGGCCTGATGCTTACGTCCAGACTGATTGGAAATTTTGCGACTTAGAATTGAGTTTATTCAAGGGCCAATTGCCTGACGATAAGAAACTGCAGCAGTCTTTTTACGGGCTACAACATACTGATTCCAAAATACAACTTGTGGCGGAATCTCAACTAACAGCAGAACAACTCCCGCAAATTGCTGGCTTCGCATTAAGCCCTCTTTTCGATGCAATCAATACCAACATAACGTCCTATCCAGATTCTTTCCCATCACTGATCTACCTTCCACATAATAGAAGCCTTGAGCCGGTAACTGGCGAACAGATGAGTAAGGAAGAGGATCATTATCAGTTTGTCTACCGCTTTCAAACCGTGCGCCAGTTTCCCGGCTCGCTCAATAGTTACCTGATCTATCTGGATTACGCTTACCCTGAGCGTTACGCCCAAATTCAACAATTTCTCAACAACCTCGGTTTTGAAGGCAAGACGTTCCGGGTAGACCGCAAAGCTTTTGACGTAATGGTCAAAGCTGCCAGCGGCCAGGAACACCGGCTGCACGAGCTTAGCTCAGGCGAGCAAAACCTGCTCATCATCCTGATTGAGTTACGCCGCAAACTAACTCCCGGCAGCATCGTACTGATTGACGAAATCGAAAACAGTCTGCATCCAGCATTTCAACACCGTTTGGCGCAAGGTCTGCTCACACTACAACGCGAAATTCCCTATCAACTGATCGTCACCACCCACGCGCCTGCCTTCGTCGAAATTTTCGGCGCAGAAAACACGCGCTTGCTGACTGCTTTTTAGTCTATGCGAACGATCTCTGCCCTTCCCCCGGAATTGACCAAGCTGCTCTTTGACGCGGGCAACCGCATTATTGTGTTGGTCGAAGGCGAAGACGACTGCGACGCCTTGCGCAATTGGTTCGACGAACACCTACCGGAAATCGAATTTTATGCTTGCGGCGGCACTGCACATCTCGAACCCCTGTTGAATGAGTTGCTCAAACACAGCACGCTGAAACGCGCCTATGCCATCTCTGACCGTGACTTCCGCACCGACGCCGAAGTTGAAGCATCCCACGCCGAAGGTTCACACCTTTTCCTCCTGCCTCGCTACGCGCTGGAAAATTATCTACTGGAACCGCAACCCTTGTGGCAAATCTTCAAGATACAAGACCCGCACAAATTCGCAGATGAACAAGCCGTCAGCCAGCGCCTGCTCGAGCTTTGCCGCAAGCTCAAAAGCGTGATGGCCGTCAATTGGTTGTTTTGGGATGAAAACCGCGCGGCCTATGCCAGCAGCGGCACGACCAACCAGCTCGAATATCTCAGCACAGGTTTCGAGCCGGAGCGGTCTGTCGTTTTGCTGGAAGCCGCCCAGCGGCTGAAAGAGGCTGAGACTGAAGTGGACATCCGGCTTGCGGCTAAAGAAGGTCTGATCGAACAACAACTCGCCGAATTGCCCAGTGCCCATAAGGTCATTGATGGCAAACGGCTGCTGCATTGGCTGCAACGCGAAGATTTCGGCAGAGGCGAAGAGGTGCTGCGCCGCTGGCTGACGCGCGAAGCCAAATTGGCCGGAGTGCAAGCCGACCTGCGCTCGCTCGTTCTTGACCGTATCCTGAAGATAAATGGAAAATAGCGGCGGCGTTGGTCGCCCATTCCCTGACGGCAGAATCATGATGAACAAAACTCTTTTAAGCCTTCTTCTCATTGTCCTCTTTTGCGCACCTGCTCTGGCGCAGGAATTCGAAATCAAAAAGTACGACGTCAACGCCAAGGTCAACGTCGAGACGCGCGCGCTGGAAATGACCGCCAAGCTGCGGCTGGTCAACCTCTCGCCGCCCGATCTGGCCGACCGCATTTTGCTCGCCACCGACAACAAACCGCGCCTATCGTTTTATCTGAATGAAAAGGCGAAGGTCAGCGCGTTTACGGTCAACGGGGCCGCCGTAACGCCCAAAACCACCGAAGACACGCGCAACCGCCTGCTGCGCGTTTGGACGGAGATGACCGCGACGCTGGCCAGTGCGCGCGAATTCGAGGTTGAATTCGCCTACACGCTGCCGTCGCCGGAACGCAATTCGTCGCTGCACATCTCGGCCAACGAATCGTTTGCGCTGCCGCCCAGTTTCTGGGTGCCCGTCGTGCATACGCCCTATGCCGAACACAGCGCGGACACGGGGCCGTTCACGTTGACAGTCACCGTGCCCGGCAATTTGAAAGTCGTCTCGAATGGCATTCGCAAAAGCGCCACGACCTTTGAACAGCCGCTGGCCGCGCAGCCTTTCTTCGTGGCAGGCGATTACGAAATGACGGCGCGCGGCGGCGACACGCTGCCGGTCGAAGTTTATGCGCCGCGCGGCTTGAACGCCGCAGGCAAAGCCCAAGCGCAACGGCTGGCCGCCGAGGCTGAAAAAATGCTGGCGTTTTATGCCAAATTCTTCGGCGTCCCGGCCAACGGCCCCTTCCGCATCATCTCGACCGAGGCGCGCCAACTCGGCTCCACTTCGACTGAGGAGCTTTCGCAAGCGCGTGATAGCGCGTTCTCGACTGTCGGTGCGGTGCTGCTCGATGACAGCGTCTTTCGCCGCGATGTGCTCGATCTGGGGACAATTGAATTTCTGGCCCAGGCCGCCGCGCGTTCGTGGATTGACGGCCAGGTGCTGTTGCGCGGGCGCGGCGCGGGGCTGTTGCGCGATGCGTTGCCGATTTACCTGACCGCGCAATATCTGGGCGAACGCTTTGGCCCTGCACAGCTTGAAAGCGCTTATGATCGTTACCGCCGCGCTTACATCACCGTCGCGCGTTCGGACGCGCCGCTGTTGACGCAAAGCGTGCTGGATCGCAGCTATACGACGGTCGTTTACAACAAGGGCGCGCTGGTGTGGCGCACGCTCGAAATGCTCTTGGGGCGGTCGTCGTTCGAGAATTTGATCCGCGCGATGCTCAATCGCCAGCGCGTAGACATTCTCTCACTCGCGGGGTTCTTCGATACGCAAACGACGCGGCGGCCGCCGCACCCGCTCTGCAATCTGTCGCGCTGCGCCGATCTGCGCACGCTGCTAGTCAACGCGGGCGCGAGCAAACAGACGGTCAATGACTTCTTCACCAATTGGATCGAGAACACCGTGCTGCCCGATTTCGTCGTCGGCCAGCCGCAAGCCGCAGCCAATACCGCCGGAGGTGGCATCGAATCCACCATCGCCAATTTCGGCAACGGCGATTTCACCATCGAGGTCATCGCGACCACCGAGAAAGGTGAAAAGCTGCGGCAGGAAGTGCTGCTCAAGGCGGGCGAGTACAGCACCGTCAACTACCCCGCCGGCACGGTGATCAAAACCATCGAAGCCGATCCAACCAAAGTTTACGTGCAGAAGGATTACACCAACGACGTCTTCCCGCGTCGCGCCAACGCCGCCGATGCGTTCGGCTTGGCGAATACGGCTTTCAGTAAAAACGATTTCGCCACCGCCGAAGCCAAGGCGCGCGAGGCGCTCATCAACGAGCCGAATCAACCGACCTTGCAAGCCTTCCTGGGCCGCGTGCTGCTGGCCCAAAACAAAGCCGCCGAAGCCAAGCCCGTGTTTGAAGCCATCTTGAAAGGCGAACCGCTGCCGATTCAGGCCTACACGTATGCGCATCTGGGCCTGGGCGATCTGGCCTTGCAACAAAGCAACTTCACCGCAGCGGCCAATCATTTTCGCGCCGCCGCCGCCGCTGAACTCGACCCCGGCACCACGCTCGGCGCACGCGAAAGCCAGTTGAAAGCCGAACGCGGTGGCAATGCGGTAAAGCTCCCCGAAGAAGTGCGCGCCTTCCTCAAGAGCCTCGATTCAGTCGTCGTCAGCGGGACATCCGATCAAGTCGGCGCCTTGCTCGACCTCGGCAATTTGAAAGGCTTCGCCCAACGGCTGGTGTTGCGCAAACCGACCGTCTGGACGACCGAGGCGCTGCGCAGCGAAGAGTGGGACGCCAATCGCCTGGCCGTGGACGCGCTCTTGAACATTCGCATCGAGGGCAAAGATTATGCGGGCCGCGCTGTTTATGTGCTCAACCGCGCCAGCGGCAAACTGCTGCTCAGCGAAGTGCCGATCTTCGATGTGAAGGTGACCGGCGGCACGAAATAAAACCGTCATGACATACGCAAAACTACGGACAAGCACGGCACAAGAGCATGGAGTTCAGGCTTCAGCCTGTCTTGGTGAGTGCCAACACCGGCTGACGCCTGAACTCCATGCTCTTGTGCGTAAGTCCTAACCGTTTATGCCGCTGCCCCAAACAGAGCTTGAAGCCCGCGCGCGCCGCATCCGTTTGCTGTTGCTGGATTGCGATGGAGTGCTAACCGATGGCAGCGTCATTTACACAGCCACAGGCGAGCACGCGGCTGAAACCACCAAAGTCTTTCACATCCACGACGGACAAGGCTTGCGGCTGGCCAAGCAAGTCGGGTTGCAACTCGGCCTCATCAGCGGACGCGCTTCAGCGGCAGTCAACGTGCGTGCCCGCGAACTCGGCTTTG
>JANOWX010000642.1:0-13781 GCA_031418175.1 Acidobacteriota bacterium
GCGGCAGACTGACGAATACCGGAAGGAAATCCTTCGGCATTGTTTCGTCCGCCGCCGAGACCGCACGCTGGAAGCGATGCGTACCCAGGTTTGGCGCGTTTATTTGGCGCGAAAGATCGGCGAGGTCAGGCGCGAGGGCAACAAGACTAAATCTTCAACCAGGCAACCGAGAATCGTTACCGCCGAGAGCAAGCCGAAGGAGCCGACCGGCTCGAAATTCGAGAGCGCAAAAATGGCGAAGGTCACGGCCAGCGCTACGTTGGCATAAATGATCGGGCGGCCCGACAGGCGCATGCTCTCGATGATCGCCTGCTGCAAATCCAAATCGGCGCGCTGCACGCGGCGGAAGCGCACGATGAATTGCACGGCGTTGTCCACCGCCAAGCCCAGCACCACACTCGCCACCAAGCTGGTCGTCAAATTCAGCGGGATGCCGCGCCAGCCCATAAAGCCGAAAAAGAACAGCACCGGAATCAGGTTGGGCACCAGCGCGGTGAAGCCCACCCGCATTGACCGGAACAATAGCGCGAGCATCAAGTAAATCGTCACCAGCGCAATTGAGATACTCAACACCTGTTCGCCCGCAATCTGATCGGAAGTGCGATTGAGCAACACGAACGTGCCTGTGGCATAGACGCGAAATTCCGGCAACAACTCGCGGCCTTTCTTTTCAATCTCCGGCAAAACCTTGGCCATCAAGCTGGAACTGGAGAGATTGCTGCGCACCAGAATGCGCGCGCTGCGGCCATCGCGGGTAAGAAAGCCTTTCAACTGATCGCGTTCCGCAAGCAGTTCGCCAATCACCTGGTTATCTGCCGGGATGCTGTAAAACCGCTCGTCATTGCGATTGAAGGCGCGGTTCAGATGCTTGACGAAATCCGCCACCGAGAGCGTGCGATCAATGCCCTGCCCTTGCACCGACTGGCGTTCGGCGAAGGCCTGCAATTCGGCGATGCCTTGCAAGACGCGCGCGTCTTCGATGGCGCCTGGCTGCGGCCCTTCGACGATGAGATCAAAGGTGACCGCGCCCGCCAGCCGCCGGTTGATTTCTTCCAAGCCAATGGTCGTCTCGGATTGGGCTTTGAAAAAGTGAAAGTAATCAATATCCACGCGGATGCGCCAGACACCGATGGCGCTGACCAGCGCAATCAGGAACGTCAACACGTATAAAAAGCGCTGGTGATCGGTGGCCCACTTCCCGGTTACTTCCAAGCGGCGCACCAGACTGCCCGACAAGCCGATGCGAATGGGTTTGGCGCGCTGCTTCAGCAACAACAGCACCGCCGGAACGAGCGTCAATGACAACAGCATCGTGACCATAGCCCCGACGGCGGCATACACGGCCGTGGTGCGAATGGCGGGAATCTTGGAAAAAGCCAGTGAGAGAAATCCAGCCAGGATCGTCAGCGCTGAGACAACCACGGGCAAGGTAATAAAGCGCAGCGCTTCTTCGATCCATTGTTCTGGCGTGTTGCGCGGTGACTGTGTGGCCTCAATGCCGATCTGATTCAAGACGTGAATCAGGTACGAACAGCCAATCGCCAGCATCAGTGTCGGCAACATCAGCGCCAGGATCGTGAAGTGCGCCTTGAGCCAGGCCATCAACCCCAACAGCCAGATCAGCCCGATGCCGATGGTCAGCAAAGGCAACAACACGGCGGACAACGAGCGGAAGCTGAGCCACAACAACACCGCGATCAGCAACAGCGTGAGCGGCAAAAACAGTTTCAAGTCGCGCTTGATGGTCGAGATGCTGCGCCATTGCGAATAAGGATCGCCCGCGAAGTAGCTGGCCTCGAACCCGGCCTGCTGCGTCAAAGCGCAAATCTGCTCGGTGACCTGATATTGCTGCTCTGAACTCAGGGATTGTTTGAGCAACACTGTGAGCGCGCCCGTTTTGGCATCGGTTGAAACCAGACTCCCGGCAAACAGGCGGTCGCGCGTGGCGAGTTGGCGGGCCGCACGCAAGCGCGCGGGATCGAGCGGGCCTGCGGGAATTAACTTTTCGAGCGCGGCGCCTTCAGGCAGGCTGCGCGCAAACGGCACATTGCTCAGGCTCAGGATTTCAGCCACGCCCGGCAAGGCGCTGATCCGTTCGTGCAAGTTGCGCAGTTTGGCAAAATTGGCGGGCGCGAAAACATCCTCTGACGCTGGGCAAACCACCGCGATGATCAGGTAACGGTCGTCGCCGAACTGGCTGCGCGTGCGTTCAAAATCGCTGCGCGCCTGACTTTCGTGTTCGATAAAAACCTGCGGCGAAACATCCAGCAACAGGCCGCGCCGCAAGCCCCAGCCCAGCGCCAGGGTCACCAGCGCGACGGCCAGCACGATCAAACGCGGCTGGGCCAACACGAAACGCACGAAGATTGAAGAGTTTTGTATTCCGCTCACGTACTTCGCTCGCTATTGCGCCAATTTCTGGCTGACGCTGGTGATGACGTTTTTCAGGTTTGCTTCGGTGAAGATTTTGTCAGCGAGGTTTTGATCGTATTTGATCGTGCGCGTTTCGAGGCGCACCTTGCGTTTGGTCTGGTGTTCCTCGACGGCAAGTTTGGTGATCGTCTGATGGCCTTGAATCAGCTTGACCTCTTCGACCCGCGTGGTCTTTTGCAATTCGTTGCGCTCGTCAAAGACCTCAAACCGCGCAGGCTCTTGATTGGCCGCGTTGAAATACACCAGCACGCGCGGGTAGGCCAGATTGCGCTCGGCGGGCGCCTGCCCTTCCACCTTGATCAATTCGACGCCGTCCACAGTCACGCGTTCGCCCGCATTGAAGGTGTATTGCCCGAGTTCCATCCCCAGCAATTCCTGCACTGTGACTTTGGCATCGTGGAAGTTGAGCGTGTTGCTCGAACCCAGCTTGGCCAGTTTTTTCAAGCCGGCGAGATAAGACGTCGCTTCGGTGGGCGTTTGCGGTTTTTCGATGGCGAGCAAGGCCTTGTCAGAATCCTCGCGCGGCGCGGTGACTTTCAGAAACGTGGCCGTACGGTCGGCGCTGTATTTGCGCTGTAATTGAAACTCCAACTGCGCGCGTTTGCCGTTGGCCTCTTCCAATTGCATGCGCATCTCGGCGCTCACGTCCTTGACGCCGTCTTGCGTCGCCAGTTTTTTGAGCAGCGCCGCCACGTCCGGCAAAGACGCCGCCGGGTGGGTGATCGGATCAGGTGTTGGCGCGGTGTTGGGCTGGCTTTCACAGGCGGTCAACAAGACCACACTGAGCAGCAGCACTTTGGTCAGGTGTTGCAACATTCCGATGATATCCTCTTCTTCTTCTTTCAGACTTCGGTAGGGGGGCGCAAGCAAGAGAGAAGAGCATGGAGTTCAAGCTTTAGCTTGTCTGAGCCCGCCTGCGGCGGGGCGGCAGCCTGAAGGCTGAACTCCATGCACTTGACGCGCTGCGCTCACTTCTCGCTATTGGGCCACGACTCACACTGCTTGAACACAGGCAGCAGGAAACGCCCGGCATACTCACCGATGGCGCGTGTCAGCGTCAAGACGTCCTAAAGCTTCGCTCGACTTCTTGCCACGAGCGTTCCTCATTCTGAACTCACATGCTATGATGCGCGCGCTTTTTCGGTAGCTCCTGCAAACTTCATTCATAAAGGCAATCGCAAGCATGTCAAACCCAATTTTTCTGGTGACCGGTGCGCACGGCTTCATCGGCGCCTGGGTCGTCAAAAAACTGTTAGCGCAAAATGCGCACGTCGTGATCTTCGATCAAAGCGCCGATCCGCAACGCTTACGGTTGATTATGGATGACGCCGAAATCGCCCGCGCGCAATTCGTCTCCGGCGATATTTGCGACGAAGCCACCGTGACCGGCCTCGTCCAAAAGCACGGCATCACCAACATCATCCATCTCGCCGGCGTTCAAGTGCCCGTCTGCCGCGCCAATCCGCGCCTGGGCGCAATGGTCAACGTCGTCGGCACGCTCAACATCTTCGAGGCCGCGCGCCAATCGCAGGGCCAGGTCAAACGCATCGCCTACGCCAGTTCCGCCGCCGTCTTCGGCGCAAGCCCCGACGGGCACGCCGCCAAAGAGGATGAAGCCGGGCGCATGGCGACGCATTACGGTGCGTTCAAACGTTGCAATGAAGACAACGCCCGCGTTTATTTCCTCGATCACGGCCTGCACAGCGTGGGTTTGCGGCCGCTGACGGTGTATGGCGCGGGCCGCGATTTCGGCATCACCTCCGGGCCGACCAAAGCGATGAAGGCCGCCGTTGTGGGCCGTCCTTATCACATCGGCTTTGGCGGCAAGACCGATTTTCTGTATGTGGGCGATTGCGCCGAAGGCTTCATTCGCGCGGCCACGACCGAACTCGCAGGCGCGCACGTCTTCAACATCGCCGGTGAAACCGAAGCCGTCGCCGATGTCATCACTGAAATCGAAAGACACATCCCGGCGGCACGGGGGGCTCTGACTTGCGCCCCCAATCCGATTCCGATGCCTTCCAAACTGGACGACACGGCGATACGCAACGCGTTGCAACTGCCGCCCGCGACTTCTTTGGCGCAAGGCGTGCGCGAAACCATTGAGCGCTTCCAACTGCTGCAACGTGAGGAGCGCCTGGACACGAAGGATTTGGACTCTTGATAAATCTCCAAGCTGAAATTTGAAATTGAGATGAACGAGCAATCAACAATCGCTTCAATGAAAGCCCTGACGCTCACCGCGCCGGAAACAATGGAAACGCGCCACATCCCCATGCCCACGCTGCGCCCGCACGATGTGCTGGTAAAAGTCGGCGGCGTGGGGCTGTGCGGCACCGACTTCCACATCTATCTGGGCCAGGCCAATTACAACACCGATGCGCAGGGCCGCTTGATCCCGTTGGCTGAGCAGCCGCTGATCCTCGGTCACGAGTTCGGCGGCACGGTGGTCGAAACGGGCGCGGAGGTGCGCGACCTGCAAGCCGGCGACCGCGTAGTGGTGGATCAAGGCTTGAACTGTCACAGCTATGCCCAGGCGCTTTGTGAATACTGCGAGACGGGCAATTCGCATCAGTGCGCCAACTACGCTGAACACGGCATCACGGGGCTGCAAGGCGCGCTGGCCGAATACATCGCCGTGCCCACCGTCAATGTCGTCAAGGTCGAAAGCGACCTGCCGCTGGAACAATGCGCGCTGGTCGAACCGCTCGGTTGCATCATCCATTCGACCGCGATGGTGCGCGCGGCCACGGCCCGTTACACCTTTGGCGGCGCGCGCCCGATTCGCAATGTGCTGGTCTGCGGCGCGGGACCTGCTGGACTGCTCTTCACGCAATATCTGCGCAACGTCGTCGGCTTTGACGGCATGCTGATCGTCACCGAACCCAGCGCCCAGCGGCGTGAACTGGTGTTGGGCTATGGCGCGAGCGCCGTAATTGATCCGCTACAAAACGATTTGGTCGGAGCCGTGCAAGACCTGACGCACGGCGAGCGCATTCATTACCTGATCGAATCGGCGGGCATCGCGCAACTCTTCAAACAGATGCCCGGCCTGTTGCGCAAACAGGCGACCGTGCTGCTATACGGCCACGGGCACCACGGCGTAGACCTGGGCGTGCTCAACAACGTGCAGTTCCTGGAACCCATGCTCGTCGCACCCGTCGGCGCATCCGGCGGCTTTGAAGCGGACGGCCGACCGACCACATATCGTCAGGCCTTGAATCTGTTGAGCACGGGCCGCATTGATGTTTCAAAGTTCATCACGCACCGCTATCGCACGCTGGAGGAAGTGCCGAACGGCTTTGCGAAAGACCGCTTCGACGCGGATTTCATCAAGGGCGTGGCGGTGTTTGAGAACTAACGAGGGACACCGGCCAGCGCCATAACCCATTCTGCATTCGTCATTCGTCATTCGTCATTCATGTGCAGAGAGGCGACAACTGTTCTGCAAATGAATGAATGACGGATGCAGGATTCATAATGCGCACCTTGCCAAAGACTGACGCAATGCCACTGCACGAACGCTGGAACCGTTCATTCAGATGAGATTGAAAACCACTCCGAGGACAAATGATGACCAAAGCAAAATTACTCTTCTGCACCACACTTGCACTGACCATCGCCTTGCTGGCCGCGTGCAATAAAACTGGCAACAAGCAAACAACCATCGCCGTCATCCCCAAAGGCGTCTCGCATTCATTCTGGCAAACGATCAAAGCCGGGGCCGACGCGGCGGCGAAAGATCTGAACGTCAAGATCATCTGGAAAGGCGCGGCCTCTGAAACCGATTACGCCGGCCAGGTTAGCATTGTCGAAGACATGATTACGCAACGCGTGGACGGCATCGTGCTTGCGCCTTCGCACGGCGACGCGCTCGTGCCAAAGGTGGAGGCCGCGCAAAAGGCCGGCATCCCGGTGACGATTTTCGATTCGGGCATCTCGACGCAAAACTATCTGTCCTATGTTTCAACCGACAATCGCGCGGGCGGCGCGCTGGCGGCCAAACGCATGGGCGAAAAACTCGGCGGCAAAGGCAAGGTCGCGATCCTCGGCGTCAAGAAAGGCTCCGTCTCGACTGACGAGCGCGAAGAGGGTTTCATTGCCGCGCTGAAAAAAGATTTCCCCAACATCAAAATCATCGAGCCGATCTTTTATGGCGAAGCCAGCGCGGCCAAATCGCTGGCCGCCTGTGAAGACGTGTTGACCAGCAATAGCGATTTGACGGGGCTGTTTGCCTCGAATGAATCCTCGACGGTGGGCGCGGTGCAGGCCATCAAGCAGCGCAACCTGGTGGGCAAGGTGTTGCTGGTCGGCTTCGATTACACCAGCAAGCTGGGGCAGGATTTGAGAGAGGGCGCGATTGATTCGCTGGTGCTGCAAAACCCCTTCAAGATGGGTTACGAAGGCGTCAAGACCATCGTGGATAAGCTGGCCGGAAAAACGCCCGAACGCCGCATTGATACCGGGGTGGAATTGTTGACCAAAGAAAATATGGACTCGCCAAAGATGCAGCCGTTGCTGACCAAGTAAGCTGGGAGCGCACCTGGGAGCGCCGACATCCTGTCGGCTGTAAAAGAAGCCGCGCAGCTTCCTCATCTCTGCTTTCGTTTCTTGCGAAGTCAGGGATAAGGAACGCTGCGCGGTTTTTTTACAGCCGGCAGGGATGCCTGCGCGCCCAGGTGCGTTCCCAGGTTATTTCATCTGCACTTTCAAAGCATTCGCCATCTTCCCATCCACCGTCAACACGACTTCGATTTCGCCGCGTCCAGCCAACGCGCGCGGCAACGGCACGTTGACCTGATCCAGGCCGACCAAACCACCTTGCGCCCCGGCAAATTGCGCGCTGACGAGTTCCCCGCCGACCGCGCACGTCACCGCATTCAGATTGCTGCGTTGCCGAATGCCCGTGCCGTACAACACCAGAAAAACCTGATCGGTCGCCGGCCCCAAATCAATCGGCAGCGCGACAAACGTGCGCGTGGCATTGTCGAAGCGGCTGAGCGCTTCAAACAATTGCTGGGTGCCGCGCTGCCGCAAGAGCAAGCCGGCTGGCAAGCCTTTGCCAGAGGCATCCACGCTGAACAAACCCGGTGCGACTGCGCTGACCTCAAACGCCGTGATCGTGATGCGTCCGTCACTGGCGACGATGGTGGTGTTGGCGGGGCCGGGCGCGGCGCCCAGCGGAATCAGGTAATTGATCTGCCCGGCGGATACGAAAAACAGCGGCGCGAGGCGTTCGACGCCCGCGCTGTCACGCACGCGCACGGTCGTGCCCGCCAACGTGGTCGGCAGTGGCGTCGTCGTCGCTGCCGCCGAAGCCGTCGCCAACCGCTGGCCAAAGAGCGAGACGATCTGTTCGGGGGCCATCTGCCCCGTGACATAACTGGCCGCCGACACGAGCGCGCCCGCCCCTGCGATCAAATAGCTCAGGCGATTCGTGACAGCATTTTGAACCAGGTCGAAGACGGTCACGTTGGCCACGCCCGTATTCGCAATATCCGCCGCGTCTATGGTGGCGTTGAGTTGCGTGGGACTGACATACGCCGTCGGGCGCGCTGCATCATTCCAACGCACGACGGCACTGGGAGAAAAGCCGACGCCATTGATTGTCAAGGTAAACGTGCCAGTGCCGGCCAGCGCATACGGCGGATTCGCATTTGCCAACAGCAACGCCGTATTCACGGCATTCCCGGCTTGCGTCACCGTCAGCGTGTTGCCGTTCAAGTTCAACGTGCCAGTGCGCGCGGGGCCCGGATTCGGCGCGGCTTCAAAGCGCAAAGTGCCCGCGCCTGTGCCCTGCGCACCGCTCAAGTCGAGCCGCAACCATTCGTCATTGCTGGAGGCCATCCAGGCACAGCCTGGCGCTGTGGCGACGGTTACGCCATAGCTTTCGCCGGTGGCCGCAGCGTTGAGTTGTTTGGTGCTCAGTTGGTATTGGCAACCGGCATCTTGCGTTACATTGAAGGTCTGCCCGCCCAGCGTGAGCGAACCAGTGCGTGCGGTGCCGCCATTCGGCGCGGCGGTGAAATTCACCGCGCCATTGCCCGTGCCCGTGGTCAAGCCATCAAGCGAGAGCCAGACCGTATTGCTCGCCGCCGTCCACGCACAATGGCTGGCCGTCACGACATTCAACATGCCGCTTGCGCCCGCTGCGCCCACGTTCTGCGCGGTTGGATTGAGCGCATACGCGCAAGCCGCCAACGTTTGCGTCACGGTGTGCGTGACGCCGCCGATGGTCAAGGTACCGATACGAGCGGCGCCGCTGTTGGCCGCAACGGAATAACCGACCGTGCCATTGCCCGTGCCGCTCGCGCCTGCGGTGATCGTCAGCCAGGGCGCATTGCTGACCGCCGTCCACGCGCAAGTGGCCGCCGCCGTCACATTGAGTGTGCTGGTGGCGGCGGCGGGCGTGAATTGGCGCGTCGCGGCGTTGATCGTCACGGCGCACGTTGAAGCTTGCGAGATCGTGTAACCCTGTCCGGCCAAGGTCAGCATCGCCACGCGCGCGGGGCCGGTGTTGGCGGCGACCGTAATGTTGACCGTGCCGTTGCCATTGCCAGTCGCGCCGCTGGTGATGCGCGCCCAATCCACGGCGCTGCTCGCCGTCCACGTGCAACCGGCCCCGGCGGTCACATTCACCGGGCCGGTGCCGCCCGCGCCGGTGAAATCCTGGCTGGTGCGATTGAGCGCGAAGGTGCAGCCGCCCGCTTGCGTGACGGTGACGCCGCGTCCGGCGATGGTCAGTTCGCCCGTGCGCTCAGGGCCGGTGTTGGCCTGCACGCTGAACGTCACGTTGTTATTGCCGGTGCTGTTGCCGCCTGCCGTGATCGTCATCCACGGCACGTGACTTTGCGCCACCCAGGTGCAGGCGCTGCCCGCCGCGACAGTGATGACGCCCGTGCCCGCCACGGCGCTGAAGCTGCGTGTGTTGGGCGCGACGTTGAATCCGCAATTGGAATCCTGCGTCGCGGTAAAGGCCTGTCCGGCAAGCGTGACCGTCCCGGTGCGTTCAAGATTGTCGTTGGGCGCAACCGTGAGCGTGACGGCGTTGGGGCCGATAAAACTATTCGTATTGAGTTTGATCCACGGCACGTTGCTGGCCGCCGTCCAGGGGCAGCCCGCATCCGTCGCCACGTTGACGCTGAATTCCTCGCCCGTGCCACGGAAGTTGCGATTGGCCGCGCTCAGCCTGAAGGTGCATCCAGAGGCCTGATTGACCGTCACTGTTTGGCCCGCCACGATCAACGTGCCGGTGCGCGCGGAGCCGGGATTGGCGTCAATCGAAAAATTGACCGTGCCATTGCCGGTCAGCGCCGCGCCGCTGGTGATTCTGACCCAAGGCACATTGCTGACCGCCGTCCACGCGCAGCCCGCGTTGGCCGTGATCGCCACGTTGTTGGTGCTGGCGGCGGCAACCACCGCGCGCACGGTGGCGTTGAGCGTGAAGTTGCACGCCGCCACGGTGAAGTTACTGCTCGAAGCATCGGCGCAATCGCCGCGTAACAGCCGAATGGGGCCGGTCGTTGAACCGCCCGGCACGACGGCGCGAATTTGCGTATCGCTGATGATGGTGAACGCCGCATTGAGATTGTTGTTGAAGCGCACGACGCTGACGCCGCTGAAGCGCGTGCCCGTGAGCGTGACGTTGACGCCCGCTTGCCCGCTGGCCGGATTCAAACCGGCAATCGTGGGACACGCCGCTATGCCCGGCATCAGCGTGAAGTTCGCATCGGAAACATCGAAAAAGATATTGCCGATGGCCTCGACACGCACGCGGGCCGTGGTGCTGTTCAAGCCGCCGGGGACGGTGATCGTCTCGCTTCCGTCGTTGGGCGTCGCCGTCAACAGCGTCAGCGGAAACGTATTGCCGCCATCCGTCGAAAGCGTAATGCGCACCTGCGTGACGTTGACCGCCGCGCCGTTGGTGTTGTTGACGCTCCAAGCGATGGTTTGGAAACTGCCGCCCGCCCATTGCTCGCTGGTGTTGGGCGCGGTCACGGCAAAAGGGCCCGCCGTGTCATCCACGATCAGTTGCACATCATCATCGGCGACACCACCGCGCCCGTCGCGCACCGTCACTTTGAAATTGAGCAAGCGCGCGACATTCGGCAGGCTCTCGGCGCTGAAGACCTCGACGCCATTTTCCGCGCGCAGCAAGGGCGCCTCGTTGCCGTTATTCAACACGTATTGCGGATCAGGAAAGACGCGGAAGCGGTTGAGCGAGGGTGCATAAGGCCGGAACAACGGGCGCGTCGAATTCGGCCCGTCACCAGCATCGCTAAACGGCGGGTTGCTGTATTCAATGCTGCCCGCATCCATCTGCTCCCAGGCGTAGCTCAGATTCGCCACATCGAAAATATCGGGGTCGGTGGCCGTCGCCGTCAGCACGAAGGGCGTGTTGCGCGGGATACGAAAGTCGGCCCCGCCATTCACGCTGGGCGCGCCGTTATTCGCATTGACGCGCGTGCCGCAAGTCGCCGCCGTCTGCAAAAACGCGCTCATCTGCGCCAGACTGCCGCCGTGAAAGTGCAGCGCGCGCGCCGTCGCAATCGCGTTGCACGAACCGGCCAGCGACATAATCGTCAGCCCGCTGCCCGCTTCCCACGCGCTGAAACTGTTACGCCCAGGGCCGCACGCTGAATTCATATCGGTGTCGTTGTAGCTGTGCGTCGCGCCGAATTGGTGGGCGATCTCGTGCGCCAGCCGCGTGATGAAAAACGTGTTGCCCAACGTCGCGGCGGAATTAAAGAGCGTCACACCGCCGCCTTTGAACGCGCCCGCCGCGCCCGCGTCCACACAAACCACCGCGCTATTCGCCGTGCCGCCATTGCCCGTGCCCAACACGTGACCCAGATCGTAACTGGCCGCGCCCAACGTCTGGCTCAGCACGCCGCGCACTTCACTGAGCATTGCGGTCGGGTTGCCGTTCGTGAAGTTGTCGTTTTGAGTGAAGATGACTTTGTCGTTATTGGCCGCGAGTTTGAAATGCACGGCCAGGTCGCGTTCGTAAATCACGTTGACCGCATTCAACCACGCATTGACCGAAGCCAGCGCGCTCTCGACCGTACCGCCGCCCAGATTGGGGTCGTTGGTGTATTCGACCGTCGTCGCAATGGCGATGCGAAATTGGCGCTGCACATTGCCGAAAGCAAATTGCGGCGCGGCAACCCGGGCATTCTGTTCGGTCGTTGCAGGCAACTGTTCCGCCAGACATTCGACTTCGCGCGGCTGCACGGCATCTTGGCCGTAGTAGCTGACGTATGTGGCGGAATCACCCGCTGCGGCAAAAGGAGTAACGCTGATGGCCTGGTCTTTGGTCAGCACCAACGCGTGCAAACCGCGTGGCGACCAGTCGAAGCGGGCGACGGTTGCGGGATCATCCAGGCCCTGGCCGCGATAGCTTTTGATCGTGGGAAAACGCGCTGCGAGCGCGGGTTCCAAGGCGGGTGATTCTTCGATGTGAAAGCGCGCGAATGAGCCATCCGGCAGGGGCAAGCTGATTACGCTCTGGCTGTCGCGCAACGCTGCGCTGTGCTCAAACGGCGCTTTGCGCAACGCATCTTGCCAAGCCGCGCGCTTCAGCCGCAAGGTACGATGGCTGCGCCCCGGGGCGAGGGCCAATGGCCGGGCAGTGCGGGATGTGGCAGTTACGTCTTGCCAGAAAACATCGCCCGCTTCCGGCTGCGCCGCCGCGACGCTGCGCCACGTCCACCAGACGCTGCTAGCAACGCCTAGTCCAACCAAAAATAATATCATCAGGCGACGCGGTTGCATCGCCGTCATCCACGAGTGAACCTTCGCATTCATGGCGCTTAACGACTCCTTAAAATACAACGCATTATTGCGGGACAGCGTTTTTCAGGGCACGGCGCAACGCTGTGAGATGTCTTGGCCAAAAAGCCAATTGATTGAGTGATACACGCATCTGCTACTACGTGAGGATGCGGGGTAAGATGGCGGCAGTAAACCAGAAAAGTCGAAAGCAGTAAAGCAAAGCACTTTCATCGGCTGCCATTTGTGAGAGCGCCAGCCTGACGATGCCAGCCTTTCCACCAAGCTTGTTGAGAGATTGATTTGGCTGGAAGGGGAGCACGCGAGCACAAGAGCAAGGAGTTCAGCCTTCAGGCTGTCTGCGGCACGCAACGCGCGCCAAACAAGCTAAATAAATACTTCGTCAGCTAAGTTCCTTGCGAGAAAGCGGACAGCAACACGTAGTAACGACTTTAGTCGTTTTGTGCTGCGGCCAGGGCTGAACGATTGAAATCGTTACTACGTGTTGCTGTCCGCTTTCTCGCAAAGAACATTAGTTGTCAGTGTACTAAAGCTTGAACTCAATGCTCTTATCACGACCGTCTATCTTACGGCTTATATTCAAGGCTGTGGCGCGTCGTCATATCGTAATACGACTCATAACCGCCGCCGGTCTGATCCTTGATCAGGCTGTCAATCGTTTGCAGCAACTGCACGCTGAACGAATTGTCTATCGTTTGCGGGTGCGGGTTGGTGTAATAGGCATAGTTGAAATAGCTGCGGATGATCACGCTCTTTTCGTCAATCGGCAGCGCCTTCAAATTATCGATCCAGCGTTCCAAGCTGTTTTGCCGCCAGAGATAAAACTCGACGTTCGAGACGTAAAAGGCCGAGACCTTCAAACCGATTTCTTTCAAATATTCGCCGCAAGCGCGCACACCTTTAGGCCCAGACAAGTCTGCCGTCATCATCACGATCTGATTCTTATCCTGCATTTGCTTGATGACCATGAAATCGGCTTCGGTCGCCAGGTAATTGCGGTGCGCGCCATCGAGGTCTTTTTCCAACAGCAGGTCGCGGTAGGCGGGGAAGAAGCGGCCCGTGTTGCGGTCACGGATGGTGTAACGCACTTCTAAACAGTCTTCGTAAAACGCGCGATGCGTCTCGGCGATGGTTTCGTAATCGCGCGGCGAGAGTTCAGCGCCGAACGTGGCGGCTTTCTTGGCGACTTCACCTTTCAAGCGCTCGGCGATCCTGGCATCAAGCGGTGTGCGGTCAAAGTATTCGACCAGATCACGCATCGTTTTGGTCTCCCAACGCTTCACATCCTTGGGCACCGGGCGGGCGAAGAGGTTGCACAGATATTCCATGCGATTGCGCGACAGCATAAACAACGCCTTGAACATCATGTGCTGCATCATCGCATCGCGGCGAATGTCCACGAGCAGCGCCAATTTCGGTTTGATCTGGGCGATGTAGGAAAAGTTTTGATCCGGCCCGACGCCCAGATAAGCGCCCCCGGTCACTCCCGTTGATTGCAGTTTGCCCAGCACGTGCATGAAAAAGATTCCGCATCGGCTCAACATGGCGTCAGGCGT